>NZ_BAABMI010000028.1:0-24495 GCF_054785195.1 Secundilactobacillus muriivasis
CGAGGACTTAACCACGTAAGTGGTGTTCATCGGTAAGAAAATTGATATTAGCTAGTTTTGAGAGCACCAGTTCTCAATAGTGTGGTGGCGATAGCCTGAAGGATACACCTGTTCCCATGCCGAACACAGAAGTTAAGCTTCAGCACGCCGAGAGTAGTTGGGGGATCGCCCCCTGCAAGGGTAGGACGTTGCCACGCGAATCATGTTTCATCCGACAAGCTCTGTTGTTGGGGCAACTGAATGTTAATCAGACTGCCGTTGATGACGCGTTCATCTGTCGGAGATTAATTGGAGAGTTGTCCGAGCTGGCCGAAGGAGCACCACTGGAAATGGTGTAAACGGGTAAAAGCCTGTTTCGAGGGTTCGAATCCCTCACTCTCCGTTCAACAACTTTTATATGACCCGTTGGTCAAGCGGTTAAGACACCGCCCTTTCACGGCGGTAACATGGGTTCGAGTCCCATACGGGTCATTTGGTCGTTAAGATCAAAATTTAATAACACCTTATCATCTTGGAGGATTAGCTCAGTTGGGAGAGCGTCTGCCTTACAAGCAGAGGGTCACAGGTTCGAGCCCTGTATCCTCCATTGATGGTCCGTTGGTCTAGCTGGTTAGGACGCCTGCCTGTCACGCAGGAGATCACGAGTTCGAGTCTCGTACGGACCGTTGTTAATTGAATATTAACATGATGCAACATATGGCTCGGTAGCTCAGTTGGTAGAGCAACGGATTGAAGCTCCGTGTGTCGGCGGTTCGATTCCGTCCCGCGCCATTATGGTTGGGTAGCGAAGTCTGGCTAAACGCGGCGGACTGTAAATCCGCTCCTTCGGGTTCGGTGGTTCGAATCCACTCCCAACCACCATAGGGATATAGTATAATGGTAGTACATCGGTCTCCAAAACCGCTAGTGCGGGTTCAACTCCTGCTATCCCTGTTTAATAATATGATGGCGGTATTGGTGAAGTTTGGTTAACACACCGGATTGTGGTTCCGGCACGCGTGGGTTCGAGTCCCACATACCGCCCTTGATGATTGGGTTATAGCCAAGTGGTAAGGCAACGGACTTTGACTTCGTCATGCGCTGGTTCGAATCCAGCTAACCCAGTTGGGGAGCCCAGTGCATCAGATATGGTGGCGGTATAGCCAAGTGGTAAGGCAGAGGTCTGCAAAACCTTCATCGTCGGTTCGAATCCGATTACCGCCTTTCCCGTTAAGGGATTGGCAAATATTATTAAATTAAACATGCCGGAGTGGCGGAACTGGCAGACGCGCTGGACTCAAAATCCAGTGTCCGTTGAGGACGTGTGGGTTCGAACCCCACCTCCGGTATAATAGAATTGTGAGAACTCGAAGTTAAATTCGGGTTCTTTTTTTATTGTTTTTTAAGTTGTCTATACCAATAAACCGTGATATACTTTGCGTACAATCAAGTTGTGAAGTTATTAATTAGGTATATTAAGGGAAAACATGGGAATTAATAATAGGAGGTTATGATCAATGCTGTTCAGTGAACCGACACTGGCGGAACTGATGACGACTTATCTTAATTTACTAGAAAATAGTCGTCGATTTTTAAAGCCGGACAATCAACTCGAAATCATATTACAAATTACGGACGACACAACCGGTGCGAAAATTGAGGTTCGTAATGAACAATTGAAGCAAGTTAGTCGACTACGAATTCGAAACGGGACTGCCGGGGTAACTGTTAATTATCATGGTACCTCATGGCAAACGTATCGTGGTTTTACAATTCAAAACCATAAATTTAAACCTAAATTTTTTAGAGGCTATGTTGGTACTGAAAAAATGGATCAAAATCGCTTTACGAAACATTTGGCGACTGCATTACATCCACTGCTGCGGCCTAAATTAAATTGCGTTGTCTTTCCGAATCGATTTGTGTAATTCAAAAAGACCGGTTTCAAAACGACTGTTTTGAACCGGTCTTTAATGTTGCAACGTATCCAGAATCTGATGATAAATTGCTGTTGGATTAGCATGAAGCAGATCTTGATGATTAACACCTAGCACGTTTGACTGTTGCGTCTGTTGCTTATCAAATGCTTTTAAGATTTGGTTATCAACGACGTAAAGGTCATCGGTAGTTGGCACATCACTGAGCTGAAATGCGTGTTCTGGACTCACCGTTGATTTAATATGGTGAGTTGCTAGCCAACTTGCAAGTCGGTCACAGAAGTTAGCAACGAGGGCACTGTCAACAACTGGGTTACCAGTTAGTGAGGGCTGATAGTTACCAAAGCGAATGTCGCCAACAACTTTAATATTTGCCAAAATGAAACGCCTCCTAGTTCAGGTTATGATAAACATATCATACGTCAATAATGAAGTTAGAACGCTGAATCTAAGGAGACTTTAGAAACTTTTAATGAGAATTGTCTGAAATTTTGAGTTTAGTCAAATTAATTGTACTTAGTTTAGTGACAAATTAAGAGAATGACTAGGGTGAGAATTGCGCCGGTCGTCAAATTTCTAGCAGTTGAGGGTCGTAAGCGACGACTGACGGCTAACCAGATTACCATGAGTAAAATGGTAACAACGCTACTAAGCCACGACTGGTGACGAAGGAGCAATGTGCCAACACTCAAAACAAGTAACACTAGCGGAAACCATAGTCGTTGTAACTGAGTCGGGCTTGTTAAAAAGAAGTTGAGTAGGAATAATGGCAGCAATAATGTAATGAGTAGGGTGGTTGATAGGTAGTCATGCGTCAACGTGAAATAACTGGCGGCAATTCCAGCGAGCAACATTGAAGTTGCAAACGTGCCCCACTCATTGGCTAGAATTTGAGGAAAGTACCACATCAGACCCAAAATGAGGATGAACGCAATATTTAATATCGTTACCAACCCATCTGAAATGGTGGCTGAAACGAGGATCATAATCACCGTTGCGGCCAGACAGAGTTTCGTGGTTAAACTTTTACGGTACTGCGGACTCAGAATTAAAAATAAACAACTTAATAGAAGCGTTGTTGTTAAATAAAGCAAGATAACTGGCCCTAATTGAGGTGTCCGGTACGCTTGAAAGGATGTCGCACGGACATAGCTGAAAAGACCAATGGTGTCACAGATACCAAAAAATAATGCTTGTAACACTTGGCGGTGACGGACGATAGCGGTTTCTAAGTTAGTTAGCATAGGTTTTAGTTCCTTTTTAGTAATAGCTTAATCGTAAACATTTTTCTTGGGCGGGTCAACGAAAAATGACCTTGCCATGTCAAATTACTCAAAATTGTGATAGACTAGTAAAGTTATGAGTCTTCATTCCCGATAGGATTCACTAGCTCTAGTGAAGATGCCTTGTAACCGAAAAACGAATTGGGGGAATTTTTTATGCAAGAGAAACATTTGTTTACGTCGGAATCTGTCTCAGAGGGTCATCCAGACAAAATCGCTGATCAAATTAGCGATGCTATCTTAGATGCCATGTTGGCACAGGATCCGGATGCTCGGGTTGCCTGTGAAACATCAGTCACGACCGGGTTAGTTTTAGTATTTGGTGAAATTTCGACCAGTGCTTACGTGGATATTCAACACGTTGTTCGTGAAACCATTAAGGAAATTGGTTACACGGATGGTAAGTACGGGTTTGACGGTGACAACTGTGCCGTTCTTGTCGCAATTGACGAACAATCACCTGATATTGCGCAAGGGGTCGATGAAGCCTTGGAAAACCGCGAAGGCGATACGGATCCACTGGATCAAATCGGTGCCGGTGACCAAGGGTTGATGTTCGGCTACGCCATTGACGAAACGCCAGAACTGATGCCACTAGCAATTTCACTTTCACACCAGTTGATGCGTCGAATCGCTAAGGTGCGTAAGGAAAACATCCTCGACTACCTCGGCCCAGATGCTAAGGCTGAAGTGACGGTCGAATACGATGATGCGGGTAAGCCACAACGCGTTGATACGATTGTGATTAGTACCCAACATGCCGAACGGGCAACGTTGGATCAAATTCGCAAAGACGTGATTGCTCAGGTCATTAAACCAGTTATTCCAGCTGATTTATTAGATGATCAGACGCGTTACTTGATCAACCCAACTGGCCGATTTGTCATCGGGGGTCCTCAAGGGGACGCTGGTTTGACTGGTCGGAAGGTCATCGTTGATACCTATGGTGGTTATGCGCACCATGGTGGTGGGGCCTTCTCTGGGAAGGATGCCACTAAGGTTGACCGTTCCGCAAGTTACGCAGCTCGCTACATTGCCAAAAACATCGTTGCTGCCGGATTAGCACACCAAGTTGAAGTGCAACTGGCCTACGCAATCGGGGTTGCGCAACCCGTTTCAGTTTCCGTTAACACGTTTGGTACCAGTGATGTTGCTGAAAGTGATTTAACGGCGGCAGTTCGCAAGGTCTTCGATCTACGTCCAGCTGGGATTATTCAGATGCTTGATTTGAAGCGGCCAATTTACAAACAAACCGCTGCTTACGGGCATTTTGGTCGGACTGATATCGACTTACCTTGGGAACACACGGACAAGGTTGATGAGTTAACTTCAGCCTTGAACCGGTAATTATTGAATTAAATTTGATTTAAGCATAACGATCAACTTTTATAGCTGGTCGTTATTTTTGTGGCGGGAGCAATTGGCTCTCAATCTGCGTTGGGGGTGCGGGCCAACGCAAAGCGAGGAATAGAAAATGAAGTCAAATACAACCAATGTGCCGCTGGTAACAATTGCCATTTTTATTGCGACGTTTATGTCTGCCATTGAGGGGACAATCGTGTCAACCGCAATGCCAACAATTGTGGGGGATCTTCACGGTGTCGTACTGATGAACTGGGTATTCTCCATCTTTTTGCTGACAAACGCGATTGCGACCCCGATTTACGGCAAACTATCCGACATGTTCGGCCGAAAGCGCCTGTTTTTAACTGGTTTGGCGATTTTTATTATCGGCTCGACGTTATCTGGACTGGCACAGAATATGACCGAACTTATTATTTGGCGCGCAGTTCAAGGTATCGGTGCTGGCTCCATCATGCCAATTTCGTTTACGATCATTGCCGATATCTATCCGTTTGAAAAACGAGCGCGGGTGATGGGCTTTAATGGATCGGCCTGGGGAATTGCGTCAATCGTTGCCCCGTTGTTAGGGGGCTTTATCGTTGACCAACTGACTTGGCACTGGATCTTTTTTATCAATATTCCGGTGGGGCTATTGGCAATGGTCATGATTGGCGTTTGTTTGAAGGAAACCAAGCGAACGAGTCATCAACCACTGGACCTTTTAGGAAGTTTATTACTTTCTGTTGGTCTCCTGGCGTTGATGTACGGGTTTCAAGTCATGGGTGAAACCCAACTTAATTGGCCAATTTTAATCGTGAGTTTCTTAGTGTCAATTGGCGGTTTTGGCCTATTTATCCGTCACGAAGGTCGAACGGTGAACCCAATTATTCCGCTAGGGCTGTTTAAACAGCGAACCTTCGTTACCCAAAACTTAGTAGCTGCGCTTATTAGCGGTTTTTTGATGGGCTTTGAAGTTTACCTCCCAACTTGGACGCAGGGGTTACTTGGCTTACCAGCCTCACTGGCTGGGTTTGCAATTACGCCCAGCTCGCTGATGTGGATCGTGGGGTCGTTCGTTGCCGGGAAACTGCTACTCGTCACAACGCCAAAGCGAATCATTGAATTGAGTTTAAGCTTCATCTTAGTCGGCGGACTAGCAATGGCGCTTGTTCCAGAATCGACCCCGTTTGCGTGGTTTTTCCTGATTGCCGCAATTTGTGGGACTGGCTTTGGGATTACGATCACAACTACGACCGTGACGGTTCAAAGTCAAGTCGAACCCAAGGATGTTGGGGTTGCTACATCGTTAAATACCTTAAGTCGAACACTTGGCCAGACTGTCATGATTGCGGTATTTGGGATCGTCATGAACGTTCAAATGGTGCGTGGCGTGACTCGGCATGCTGGGACAACGCTTGACATGATGAATAAACTGATCAATCCGCAAACCGCCACGGAACTACCAGCTAAACTGTTAGCGCCATTGCGAGAGATTTTATACAGTGGCCTGCACTGGATTTTCATCATCGGCGTCGGTTTAATTTTATTAGCTTACGTCATCAATGGTCTTGATCGGTCACACCCTAAGGCAATTGACTAACTTTTTGAGCCGAAAGCCAGCGCAATGTGCTGAAGTGCGATATACTAAGCATTACGATATCTAACAGGAAAGTGAGACGATCAATGTGTTTGAAAGTAGTCGTCCTAGATTTGCTAGCTTCGGCATCGTAAGTGCGTTGCCAGGTGAAATCATCGACCAGGTCTGGTATATTATTGATAATAATTTAAAAGGAATGTTTCGATTAGACGAAATCATTGGATTTAACCTCGTAACGAACGATGGCCGCTTGCGGTTTGACTTTTTACAAGGTAACGAAGTGGTGGCCAGTTTTGATACGCCATTCCCCGCAAGCTCGGATTATCCGGCGGCTTTGTGGGCGTATGATGATGGCAGTAATCAAATCATTATGTTGCCGAAAGAACCACTTGGTTAAACTTCAGAATGAATCTGAGTTTAATCTGAGACCTATTGCAATTTCGGTCAACGTTTGGTAGCATAAAGACATTCGAATCTATTAAGGACTGATGAGGACTAATAGATGTTTTACCCCGTTAAGAAAGCGAATGGTTGCTGTGAATTCGCCGGGAAAGACGTCGAACTCGTCTCGGAGTTTTTTTAACTGAATCAAAGTAAGTTAAAACGCGAATGCCGCGTTATGGCATAACAAAGCGCCCGTGTTGTACGGGAATGTTAGGTGGTACCGCGGATATTCCGTCCTACAAGAAACTGAGTGGTTTCTTGTAGGCTTTTTTAGTTTTCAGATAGTTTTAATTCAGAAAGGGAGCGTGTTGGTTTGGCTTATAATCACAGTATTATTGAACGCAAATGGCAACACTATTGGAAAGAAAATAAAACCTTTAAAACGGCTGATGACAGTGCAAAACCTAAGTTTTATGCACTAGATATGTTCCCATATCCATCAGGACAGGGGTTACACGTTGGACACCCTGAAGGTTATACTGCAACGGACATTGTTGCGCGGATGAAACGGATGCAAGGCTTTAACGTTTTGCACCCAATGGGCTGGGATGCCTTTGGTTTACCTGCAGAACAATATGCGCTGAAGACCGGTCATAACCCAAAGGACTTCACTGCCCAAAACGTGAAGAACTTCAAACGTCAGATTCGCTCACTGGGCTTCTCATACGATTGGGATCGTGAAATTAACACAACTGACCCAACTTATTACAAGTGGACCCAATGGATCTTCGAACAACTTTACAAGCGTGGGTTAGCTTACGAAGACAAGATCATGGTTAACTGGGCCCCTGACTTTATGGGCGGGACCGTTGTGGCTAACGAAGAAGTTATCGATGGTAAGACTGAACGTGGTGGGTACCCCGTATACCGGGTACCAATGCGCCAATGGGTTTTGCGGATCACGGCTTACGCTGACCGCTTGATCGATGACTTGGATGACCTTGATTGGCCTGAAAGCATTAAGGAACAACAACGTAACTGGATCGGTCGTTCAACTGGTGCCAGTGTATTCTTTAAGGTTGCGGGTCAAGAAGACAAGCAGGTCGAAGTTTACACGACTCGTCCTGACACGTTGTTTGGTGCCTCATACATGGTCTTGGCGCCAGAGCACGACCTTGTTGACCAAATTACGACGCCAGAACACGCTGACGAAGTAGCCGCCTACAAGAAGGCAATCGAGAGTCGTTCCGACCTTGAACGGACTGACTTGAACAAGGATAAGACTGGGGTATTTACCGGTGCTTACGGTATCAACCCAATCAACGGTGAAAAACTGCCAATCTGGATCGGCGACTACGTCTTAGCCTCATACGGGACTGGGGCAATCATGGCTGTGCCAGCGCATGATGACCGGGACTACGAATTTGCTAAAAAGTTTGATTTGCCAATCAAGCAAGTCATCGAAGGCGGTAACGTTGACGAAGCAGCCTTCACTGAAGATGGCCCACACGTGAACTCTGGCTTCTTGAACGGTATGGATAAAGCAACTGCCATTGATGCCGCTATTGATTGGTTGGAAGAACACGATGCTGGTCACAAGAAGGTCAACTACCGCTTGCGTGACTGGATCTTCTCACGGCAACGGTACTGGGGTGAACCAATTCCAGTGATCCATTGGGAAGATGGCGAAACCACATTAATTCCTGAAGATGAATTGCCATTGCGCCTGCCTAAGGCCAAGCAATTGGAACCATCTGGAACTGGTGAAAGTCCATTAGCTAACCTAGACGACTGGGTCAACGTGGTTGACGAAAACGGTCGTAAAGGGAAGCGTGAAACTAACACCATGCCACAATGGGCTGGGAGCTCATGGTACTTCTTGCGTTACGTGGATCCACACAACGACAAGGCTGTAGCAGACCCAGAGAAGTTGAAATACTGGATGCCCGTTGACTTGTACGTTGGTGGTGCGGAACATGCCGTTTTGCATTTGTTATACGCTCGGTTCTGGCACAAGTTCTTGTACGATATCGGGGTTGTACCTACCAAAGAACCATTCCAAAAGCTAGTTAACCAAGGGATGATTTTGGGGACTAACCACGAAAAGATGTCCAAGTCAAAGGGGAACGTTATCAACCCTGACGAAATTGTCGATCAGTATGGTGCCGATACCTTGCGGGTCTACGAAATGTTCATGGGGCCATTGGATGCTGCCAAGCCTTGGAGTACTGAAGGAATTGCCGGTGCCCACCGTTGGTTGGATCGGGTATGGCGCTTGATTATCGATGATAACAACCACTTGCGTGATCGAGTAACGACGATCAACGACGGTAAGTTAGACTTGATCTACAACCAAACCGTTAAGACCGTTACCGAAGATATGCAGGCGCTTCGCTTTAACGTTGCCATCTCACAAATGATGGTCTTTGTTAACGAAGCCTTTAAGGCCGATAGCTTACCATTGGTTTACATGGAAGGCTTAGTGAAGATGCTGTCACCAATCGCACCACACATTACGGAAGAACTCTGGGCTTTGATGGGTCACGATAAGACCATCACCTACGCTAAGTGGCCAACTTACGACGAATCCAAGCTTGTTGTGGACGAAGTCGAACTGGCTGTCCAAGTGAACGGGAAAGTTCGGGCGCACGTCACTGTGGCTGCGGATGCTGAACAAGACATGATTAAGGAAGCTGCTTTGGCGGATGAAGTTGTTAAGACTTACACCGAAGGGCATGAACTTAAGAAGGTCATTGTTGTGCCTAAGAAGATCGTCAACATTGTTGTTGGCAAATAGTTTTTAATTGAATCTATGAAATCGGAAAACGTCGATGGCTGTTGCTGTCGGCGTTTTTTTGTTGCTGTCGCCTTGCAGGCAGCTCTCAGTCTCGCGCAGCACGACTCGACGAAGTCAGAAGCCTATCTGGCCATTCGGCGTGGTGGCCAGAAAGCGCGTGGTTGACAAGCTCCAGTCACTTCAGGAGTCCCGGAAATTACAGTTTAAGCGACGCCGAATTTTGTAGCCCGAGAGCGCCGGTTTTCCTGCGGCTTTGGCGAGCGAAGCGATGACAAACAGCCAACACCCAAAGCGCACCCAACACTTACGCTGGACACAAACAACAGACTGATTAGCCAAACAAACCAAGCTGTAAAACGACGCGACACCAATTAGAAATAATTGATAAAACGTTTCACTAAAACCGAACGATGAATATATCATTGGTAAAATAGTTCGAGATTTGTATTGACAGTTTTAAATTGAGTTGGTACGCTAGGGGTACTAAAAGCGAAGGAGATTTTGAAGATGCAAGTTGCGCTTGTAATGGGATCAATTTCTGATTGGCCGACTGTCAAACAGACGGCTGATTTGCTTACCGAATTACATGTTAGTTACGATACTCACGTTATTTCTGCTCACCGAATGCCACAGGAACTTCAACAGTTTGGTGAATCTGCAAAAGCCGAACAATATCAGACGATCATTGCGGCTGCTGGTGGGGCAGCTCATCTGCCAGGAATGTTAGCAGCCAATACAACGGTTCCCGTTATCGGGGTGCCCGTTCAATCCCACGCATTAAACGGGATGGATTCGTTGCTCTCAATCGTTCAGATGCCGGCGGGTGTGCCAGTTGGGACAATGGCGATTGGCAACGCGGGTGCTAAGAACGCCGCGTTATTTGCCGCAGAAATCATTGCACTTCAAGATTCAGACGTCGATCAACAATTACAGGCCTACCGCAAGCGACAGACAGAGGAGGCCATTGAGAGTAATGCGCAATTACACTAAACCCATTTTGCCGCCATCAACAATTGGCATTATCGGCGGCGGACAGCTGGGTCAGATGATGGCACTATCCGCTAAGGCGATGGGCTATCAAGTCGGGGTGTTGGATCCAACACCTAACGCACCGGCTGGGCAAGTCGCTGATTTTCAACTCACCGCTGATTACGATGATCAAGCAGCATTAACCGAACTAGCACGTCGAAGCGATGTGTTGACTTACGAATTTGAAAACGTCGATCAAGCTAGTTTGAGTCAGGTCGCTGAGTTAACTCAGATTCCGCAGGGAATTGAGTTGCTCGCAATCACCAGTCATCGACTTCGAGAAAAAGAGTTTTGCCGACAACATCAACTACCGGTTACCCCATACGCTTCCGTTAAATCAATGGCCGACTTACAAGCGGCCATTAACGACATCGGGCAACCTGGCTTACTCAAGACGGTTGAAGGTGGTTATGATGGCCACGGTCAATTCGACATCAATGACAAAACCGATTGGGCTAAGATTGAAGCTGAAATTAATCAAACCGAGTGGATTTATGAATTACGACAGTCGTTCGTTAAAGAACTTTCCGTCATGGTGACTCGAGATGGACGAGATCACGTCATCACATTTCCGGTGAGTGAAAACATTCATCAACACCACATTCTTCATACCAGCATTGTCCCAGCTCGAATTGATGATTCGGTTCGTCAGGCGGCGGATCAAATTGCGCGTCAAACAGCTGAAGCATTGCAACTTCGAGGGGTGTTAGGCATCGAACTTTTTGAGCTAGATGATGGCCGCCTCATGATCAACGAATTGGCACCACGGCCACATAACTCAGGGCACTATTCAATTGAGGCTTGCAACGTTTCTCAGTTTGATGCACATATCCGTAGTATTTGCGGCTTACCGATTCCAGCGATTAAGCAGTTTGAGCCAGCCGTCATGGTGAACTTACTTGGTGACGCGTTGGTGGCTGGTCGTGATGATTGGGCGCAACATCCAGAATGGCACCTGCACGACTACGGGAAAGCTGAGATTCGACCTGGCCGAAAGATGGGGCATATCACCGTTACCGGTAGTAACATTGAATCGTTGTTAGCATCTGTGAATCAGTTTAGATAATGAGATAATCAGAAGGGATCTGAAGAGATTGGCAACATTGATTAATGAAGGTAAAGCAAAGCAGTTATTTGAAACAGACGATGAAAATGTGATTCGGGTACATTATTTGAACCAAGCAACTGCACTAAACGGTAAGCGGAAAGAACACGTTGATGATAAGGGTATCGTCAACAACCAAATTGATTGTTTAATCTACAATTATCTTGGTCAACAGGGGATTCCAACCCACTTCATTAAACAGTTATCTGAGAGTGATCAATTAGTGAAAAAGATGACGATGTTGCCACTAGAAGTTGTGATTCGAAATCGCGCTTCAGGTAGTTTCCAACGAAAATTTGATACAGAATATTTAGCAAGCTTTGACGAACCTGTTCAAGAATTCTTTTATAAGAGTGATCGACTAGATGATCCATTTATCAACGATTCTCAGATTCACGCCCTCAAAATTGCCACTAAGGATCAACTTAAGTTAGTCCGGGAACAAGCGCTTAAAGTTAACGATGCACTTCAGGCGTTATTTGATAAAGCCGGGATTACGTTAGTCGACTTTAAACTTGAATTTGGCTTTGATGCTGATGGCAACTTAATTCTCGGTGATGAAATTTCACCTGATTCATGTCGATTAGTTGATGCCAAGACTCATGATTCATTGGATAAGGACGTTTTCCGGAAACATACCGGCGACGTTATGACTGGTTATCGTACCGTTCTCGCACGTTTACAAACGGCCGTTCAATAGGAGGTTTTTCAAATGTATCTTGCCCAAATTCACGTCACTTACAAGCCCTCGATTCTTGACCCACAAGGGGTTGCGATTAAAGACGCCATGCACCGGTTAGATTTTGACACCGTAACGGCTGTGACTCAAGGAAAATACTTTGAAGTCACCTTGTCCGCTGATTCAGCTGCGGATGCCGAAACTGAGATTGAAGCCATTTGTGATCGACTTTTAGCCAATCCCAACATGGAAACCTACCGTTATGATGTAAAGGAGTTGGCTAATCAATGAAATTTGCAGTGGTGAGCTTTCCTGGATCAAACTGTGATGAAGATTTGTACTACGCCATCGTTGATGCGCTACACGAAGAGGCAACCATCGTTCCCCATACGGCAACCGATTTAAGCGGGTTCGACGCCGTTTTGGTACCAGGCGGTTTCTCATACGGTGATTATCTCCGAACGGGCGCGATTGCTAAATTTGCGCCGGTCATGACGGAAGTGAAACGATTAGCTGCCGAGGGATTTCCAGTATTGGGCATTTGCAACGGGTTCCAGATTTTAACCGAAGCTGGCCTGCTTCCCGGCACCCTCCAACATAACCGCAACATGCAGTTTATTTGTGAACCAGAACCACTGATCGTTGAAAATAACCAAACGGCCTTTACCAACCAGTTCGAAGCTGGTGCCCAAATTACGTTACCAATCGCGCACGGCGAAGGAAACTACTATTGTGATGATGCAATGTTAGCCCAATTAAAAGCCAATCATCAAATCGCATTCACGTACGGTGCTAACCCTAATGGGAGTGTCGCTGACATTGCCGGAATCACCAACGAAGCGGGTAACGTACTCGGTATGATGCCACACCCTGAACGTGCGGTAGAAGCTATTTTAGGTGGTCGTGATGGCCTGGGCGTCTTTGAATCTCTTCGACAAGCAAATGCAAGGACGGTGTAAATTAATGCAACAATTACGAACGGAACCAACGCCAGAACAAATTCGGGAACAAAAGCCATACGAAGCATGGGGATTATCAGAACAAGAGTACGACTACATTGCGGATAAATTACTAGGTCGCTTACCAAACTATACTGAAACCGGCTTGTTTGCGGTGATGTGGAGTGAACACTGTTCGTACAAGAATTCGAAACCATTCCTACGTAAGTTCTGGAATGACGGTAGTCGTGTGATCCAAGGGCCGGGCGAAGGCGCCGGCGTTTTGGATATTGGCGATGGTCAAGCGGTCGTTTTTAAAGCAGAGAGTCATAATCACCCAAGTTTTGTGGAACCCTATGAAGGCGCCGCTACCGGTGTTGGCGGCATCATTCGCGATATTTTCTCAATGGGTGCCAAGCCAATCGCTTCGTTAGATAGTCTTCGCTTCGGTGAACTAACGGATCCTAAGAACCGCTACTTGTTAAGCGAAATCGTCTCCGGTATCGCGGCTTATGGGAACTGTATTGGGATTCCAACCGTTGGTGGTGAGATTGCGTTTGACGATGTGTATCACGGTAATCCACTGGTTAACGTGATGTGCGTTGGCCTGATGGACCAAGCAGATTTAAAGAAGGGCCGGGCAACTGGTTCTGGCAACAGCATCATCTACGTTGGTGCCAAAACTGGTCGTGATGGTATTCACGGTGCCACTTTTGCCTCTAACGAATTTAGTGAAGAAAAAGAAGCTGATCGTTCTGCCGTTCAAGTTGGTGATCCGTTTATGGAAAAATTGTTAACGGATGCTTGTCTAGAGATTATCCACGATCACTCTGACATCTTAATGGGTATTCAAGACATGGGTGCCGCTGGGTTAGTCTCATCTTCCGCTGAAATGGCGGCCAAAGCTAAGTTTGGGGTCACCATGGATCTGGACAAGGTCCCACAACGTGAAACTGGAATGAGTGCTTACGAAATCATGTTGTCTGAATCGCAAGAGCGGATGTTGCTTTGCGTGAAAAAGGGTGAGGAACAAACGGTTCTTGACATCTTCGATCGCTACGAACTTGACGCTGTGGTCGTTGGCCACGTGACGGAAGATCGTCAGTATCGCCTGTATCAACATGGTGAACTCGTGACCGATGTTCCAGTGACCACCTTAGTTGATGACGTGGTTGAACACGAACAACCTAGTGAAAAGCCAAAGCGGTTGTTAAAGCCGGTGACAGCATTTGTACCGGAAATTTCTGATCCTCAAGCAACCTTAACTGCTTTGTTGGCTCAACCAACGATTGCATCAAAGCAGTCTGTGTTCCGGCAGTATGATTCACAAGTGCAAGCGAACACGGCAGTTACTCCTGGGAGCGATGCGGCAGTTGTTCGGGTTCGGCATACGCGTAAGGCGCTTGCCATGACAACTGATTGTAATGGTCGCTACATTTACCTCGATCCATACGTTGGCGGTCAAATTGCTGTTAGTGAAGCCGCTCGAAACATCGTTGCTAGTGGTGGCATTCCAATCGGAATTACCGACTGCTTAAACTTCGGGAGTCCCGATGATCCTGAAAGTATCTGGGAATTAGATCAATCCGTTCAAGGGATTGCCAACGCCTGCCAACAATTTGATACGCCAGTTATTTCCGGGAATGTGTCAATGTATAACGAAACTGATGGTCAAGCCATTTACCCAACCCCAATGATTGGGATGGTGGGCTTAATTGAAGATATTGATCAAATTACGACCCAAGACTTTAAACAAGCTGGTGATTTGGTTTACGTCATTGGTGAAACTGGTGATGATTTCAGTGGTTCCGAGTTGCAAAAGATGCAAGTTGGTGACTTATCTGGTGCACTTAACTTTGATCTTGCAACGGAAGCTGCTCATCAAACGTTGGTTCAACAAGCCATCAAGCGCGGCTTGCTGAATAGTGCGCACGACTTGAGTGAAGGTGGTCTCGGTGTTGCGCTTGCAGAATCGCTCTTTGGTCAAACACTTGGTTTAACCGGGACAACAACGTTGCTTAACCGCCAATTATTTGCTGAAACGCAGTCTCGTTTCGTGGTCAGTGTCGCACCGGCCAACCAAGCTGCATTTGAACAATTAGCTGGCGAACAAGCAACTCGTTTAGGTACAACCACCAGTCAACCAGAACTCAACATCCAGACGGCAGATGGGCAGTTAGTGGCTGATGTGGCAGCTTTGAAAGCTACGTACGGAGGTGCGTTGGATTGTTTAATGAAGTAAAAGGCCTCAATGAAGAATGTGGGTTATTCGGTGTTTGGGGGAGTCCCAACGCTGCCCAACTTACCTACGATGGCTTGCATAGTCTGCAACATCGAGGGCAAGAGGGCGCGGGTATCGTGAGTAACGATCAAGGCACCTTCCACCGACACCGTGGGTTAGGCTTGTTAGGCGAAGTTTTCAGTCGTGATCCCGAAGCACTTCACCAACTGACAGGTGACGCCGCCATTGGCCACGTTCGCTATGCGACCGCTGGTAATCACGGCGTTGAAAACATTCAACCAATGCAATTCGACCATCCAGAAGTTGGCGAATTTGCGCTTGCCCATAACGGTAATCTCACCAATGCCAACCAGATTCGTCAAGAACTGCTGGCGAAGGGTGTCACTTTTCAAGCTACTTCCGACAGTGAATTACTGGGAGAGTTGATTCAAACTAGTAACGAACCGAGTTTTGCGGGTCAGTTAATTGCCGCTCTTAACCATGTGCACGGTGGGTTTGCATACTTACTGATGACGCCCAATGCCATGATTGCTGCCCTTGATCCAAACGGGTTTCGACCACTTGTCATTGGTGAATTACCAGATGGTGGCACTGTGATCTGTAGTGAGACCTGTGCCTTAGATCAAGTTGGCGCATCCTTCGTTCGGGATGTAGAACCCGGTGAAATTATCATTGTGAATAATGATGGGATGAGCATTCAACATTTTACGACTGATACACATCTGGCAATTTGTTCGATGGAGTACATTTATTTTGCGCGACCAGATTCCATTATTCGTGGCATTAGCGTTCATGATGCTCGGAAGCGGATGGGGGCCAAAGTTGCCCAAGAGCATCCGGTTAAAGCGGATGTCGTGATTGGCGTTCCGAACTCCTCGCTTTCAGCGGCGATTGGTTACGCCCAAGCCAGCGGTATCCATTACGACATGGGGATGATCAAGAATCAGTACGTTGCGCGAACCTTTATTGAACCCACTCAAGCGAAACGTGACCGAGGCGTCTCAATGAAACTTTCAGTTGTGAAATCGGTGGTTGCGGGCAAAGACGTTGTTTTAGTCGATGATTCCATCGTACGGGGAACGACAAGTAAGTACATTGTGCGCTTACTGAAGCGCGCTGGTGCTAAATCGGTTCACGTTCGAATTGCATCACCGGTACTTAAATTTCCTTGTTACTATGGCATTGATATTCAAACAACGAAAGAACTGATTGGCGCCAACAACACGGTCGATGAGATTCGGGACCTGATTGAGGCTGATTCATTAGCCTATCTCAGTGTCGATGGTTTGGTTGAATCGATTGGCGCGTTGAACGATAGTGCCAATCATGGCCTATGTACCGCATATTTTGATGGCAACTATCCAACCCCACTCTATGATTATCAAGCCGGATTTGATGCTGAAGTCACTCGATTAGGATTGTACGAAGGAGCGAATTAAGTTGGCAAGTCGATACGAAGAAGCCGGTGTCAACATCCATGCTGGCGAAACAGCGGTTCAAGATATTAAGGAAATTGTGAATCAAACCCACGACGAAAACGTCCTGCATGGATTAGGCGGTTTTGGCGCTGAATATGAATTAACCGGGTTAATGGGCCAATACCAACAACCTGTCCTGATTTCTGGAACGGACGGCGTTGGGACGAAACTGATGTTAGCGATTGCGGCCAACAAGCATGAGACCATTGGCATCGACCTTGTCGCCATGTGCGCTAACGATGTGTTAGCGCAAGGGGCAAAACCGCTATTTTTCTTAGACTACTTAGGTCTTGGTAGTTTGGATCCACAGCGGGTCACAACAGTTGTCAAAGGTATTGCTGAAGGCTGTCGCCAAGCGGGACTTTCCCTAATTGGTGGTGAAATGGCTGAGATGCCGGGTATCTACAAGAATGACGATTATGATTTGAGTGGGTTCGCGGTTGGTTTGGCCGATAAAGCTGCCCTATTAGGCGCCAAAAAAGTAAAGGCTGGTGATGTGCTAATTGGCTTATCATCCAGCGGTATTCATTCCAACGGATATTCACTTGTTCGGAAAATTGTTGCTGACGCGAAGCTTGATCTGAACCACACGTACCCAACCTTAACCCAACCCTTAATTGACGAGTTACTGACCCCAACAACGCTGTACTATCACAGTGTTTATCCACTTGTGCAAGCCGGACGACTTCACGCCGCGGCGAATATCACCGGTGGCGGCCTAGCAGATAACTTAGGTCGCATGATTCCGGATGAATTGACTGCTGAAATCGATGCTACTAGCTGGCAAGTACCAGCAATCTTTAATTTTTTACAGGAACAGGGGCAAATTTCGGAAGCCGAGATGCGTCAAGTCTTCAACATGGGTATCGGGATGGTCTTAGTGGCCCCAGCGACCGAAGTTGAACAAGTCACAACGACGTTAACGCAACAAACAACGCCATTCCAAGTTATCGGTAAGGTGGTGAACCGGCGTGAGAAACCAGTCGAATACGCAAATTAAGCGGGCAGCGGTATTTGCTTCCGGTAACGGGACTAACTTTGAGGCATTGATCAACGCTAGTTTACCAATCGAGATTGCGGTCGTGGTTTGCGATCATGCGGATGCACGAGTTGTTCAGCGGGCTGCCGAGCACAACATTCCAGTCGTGCTGTCCGAAGTTCATCGTGGTGTTAGTAAGGTTCAACGAGAACAGCAACTTTTAAATGATTTAGTACCTTATAAAGTCGACTTTTTATTACTTGCAGGGTACATGCGAATCGTTGGTAAAACGTTGTTGGCGGCCTTTCCACGGAAAATTATTAATATTCATCCAGCGCTATTACCATCATTTCCAGGTCGTCACGGCATCGATGATGCGTATGCGGCTGGGGTCAAAGTAACCGGGGTCACGATTCACTTTGTTGATGATGGTGTTGACACTGGTGAAATTATCGAACAGGCGCCCGTTCATCGAGACGAAGATGACACGCTTGAGTCGTTAGAAGCAAAGATTCACGCTGTTGAACACGAGTTATATCCAAATACCGTTCGTTATTTAATTGAAAAAGGAGTGCTTTAATTGGCTAAATTAGCATTGTTGAGTGTTTCTAATAAAACAGGGATCGTTGAATTTGCATCACAGTTAACTGACCGTGGCTTTAAGGTGATTTCCACTGGCGGTACGCTGAAAACGCTGTTGGATGCAGGCGTTGCTGCAACTGCTGTTGAAGATGTAACTGGTTTTCCAGAAATGCTGGATGGCCGGGTCAAAACGTTACATCCACGCATTCACGCGGGTATTTTGGCTAAACGCGACGATCCGGAACACATGGCGAAATTAGCGGAACACCACATTGATCCAATTGATGTCATCTGTGTTAATTTGTATCCATTTAAAGAAACGATTCAAAAGGACGGTGTAACGGATGCCGAAGCCATCGAACAAATTGATATTGGCGGCCCATCGATGCTTCGGGCAGCTGCTAAAAACTTCCGGGATGTAACGGTCATTACGGATCAGGCCGATTACGCATCATTTATCGAAAAATTTGATAATGGCACTGCGGATGAAGCATATCGCCGCGAATTATCAGCCAAAGTCTTTCGTCAGACGGCTGCTTACGATGCGTTGATCGCCAGTTACATGACCACCGAAGAGTTTCCAGAAAAGTTAACGTTGACTTACGAAAAAGTCGAAGATATGCGTTATGGTGAAAACAGTCACCAAAAGGCCGCCTACTATAAGGAACCAATTCCAGATACGTATTCACTGGCTAATGCGACTCAGTTACACGGGAAGGCATTATCTTACAATAACCTTCGGGACGCGGATGCTGCTTTGCGGATGATTGCTGATTTTGACAAACCAGCGGTAGTTGCATTGAAGCACATGAATCCGTGTGGCATTGGCGTGAGTGATTCGCTGTTGTCAGCATGGAATCTAGCCTACGAATCTGACCCAATTTCAATTTTTGGCGGGATTATCGCCTTGAACCGGAAAGTCGATTTGGCCACCGCTGAGAAAATGCACGCCCTGTTCTTGGAAATCATCATTGCACCAGCCTTTGATGATGATGCTTACGCTGTTTTGGCGAAGAAGAAGAACCTGCGTTTGTTGACACTCGACTTTGGTAAAGTAAAGGCAGATCACAAGGATACGGTCACGGTTTTGGGTGGGGCACTGTATCAAGAAGCGGATACGGCTCACGAAACAATTTCAGACTTTAAAGTGGTTTCTGAAACTCAGCCAACCGAGGCTCAATTAGCAGCGTTAGAATTCGGTCAAACCGTTGTTAAACATGTGAAGAGTAACGCTATCGTCGTCACAACTGATCACCAAACGCTTGGGGTTGGTGCCGGTCAGATGAACCGAATCGATTCGGTTAAGATTGCAATCGATAAAGCGAAGGACAAACCGGGCTTTGCGGATGCCATCGTTGCTTCCGATGCATTCTTCCCAATGGATGATTGCGTTGAGTTTGCGGCTCAAAACGGTATCAAGGCAGTTGTTGAACCTGGTGGCAGTATCAAGGATCAGCAATCAATCGACAAAGCGAACGAATATGGGATTGCCCTCGTCTTCACGGGCGTCCGTCACTTCAAACACTAAACAGGCACCTTTGAAAACACCGGGGATCATTTTAGGAGACTGGGTGTTTTCGTGTACATACATTTAATGAAAGAGGGATCGACATGGAAAAATGGTTAGTGATTGGTAGCGGTGGTCGGGAATATGTAATAGCGCAAACTTTGGCTAAAAAGGCGGCCCGACAGGTCTACGTCGCACCCGGTAATCCAATGATGGCAAAAATGGACCGGGTGATTCCGGTTAAAATTGATGAACTCGATTTCAAAGCATTGGCTGATTTTGCCGAACAACAAGACGTTGTCTGTACGGTCGTTGGTCCCGAACAACCACTTTCTCGGGGTATCGTTGACGCATTTCAAGAACGCCAACTACGTGTGTTCGGCCCGCAGCAAGCAGCGGCTCAGTTAGAGTCCTCTAAAACGTTCGCCAAGCGCATTATGGCTGATAGTGGGGTGCCAACAGCCGCCTATCAAGAGTTTACTGATGCGGATAAAGCATTACGTTACGTCACCCAGCAACCGGCACCGTTAGTGATCAAGGCAGATGGATTAGCCGCCGGCAAAGGGGTTATCATTGCGAAAACGCAATCGGAGGCGGTGCAAGCCGTTAAGCAACTTATGGCTGGTGATCAGACAAAGTTATTAATTGAAGATTACCTCGACGGCGAAGAATTCTCACTGTTTGCGATGGTGAATGGCACCGAATTTATGACGTTACCGGTTGCTCAAGATCATAAACGGTTGAGTGATGGTGACGCGGGACCTAACACCGGTGGAATGGGGGCCTATAGTCCAGTTCCTCAAATCACGGCAGACATTGAACAAGTTGCCATTGATACGGTGATTCGGCCGGTATTAAAGGGCTTAGTTGCCAACGGCACGCCGTTTTCAGGATTTCTATATGCTGGTCTGATTCGAACGGCTCAAGGGATCAAAGTGATTGAATTTAACGTGCGGATGGGTGATCCTGAAACCCAAGTTGTGATGCCACAACTTGAAAGCGACCTTGGTGAGCTGATTTTGGGACTGTTGGCTGGTGAAACACCAGTCGCAAAATGGCAACAGGGCCAATACTACCTTGGTGCAGTCGTTGCCTCTCGGGATTATCCTCGGTCAGTGGTGAACGGCCGACCATTGCCACAGTTTGATGATCCACAACTGCTGATTAGCTATGCGGGTGTGGCAACCAAAAACAGTCAGGTTGTCAGCCATGGCGGCCGGGTTTTGATGGTAACTGCTAAAGCAGCGGATTTGAAGACGGCACAGCAGCAAGTTAATCAAACACTGGATCGGGTGGTTGATGCGAGTGCCTATACGTTTAGACATGACATTGGCTTTCATGCGATTGAACAATAACTGAACAGATGCTAAAAGGCGCGCGCTTGATAAATTCCAATTAGGAATCATCAAGCGCGCGTCTTGGGTTGTTGAACGATTATTTGCCCCACAAGAAGTTGATCAAAGTACGATTAACGGTCAAATTATGTTGGTGTAACTTACTATGCTGAGCGGTTGGACCGGTGACCCGGTATTCTCGATAAGCGGCAACTCGATTACGTAATAGGTAGCCGAGTGAACGGGCGGACGGCATCGTAACGACACCATCCGAATGAGACCCATCGTTTAAGTCACCGTAAATGTTAAGCACTTTAGCTTGTTTTGGGAATCGATCACGAAGTTTTAAGAGTAACTTGTACTCTGGCCGGATGATTTTAGGCATCCCGTTTTTAAGGAGTCGATTCTCATTCGGATGATCATCCCAAAGCTTACTTAACGGTAGCGTCAGTGGCTGATTAAGCTTGTGGTTATTGATGATGCCGTCATACGGCCCCGCAATCAATACGGCCCGGTTTAGCTTTGGATAGGCCTTTTGGTTGCTAACATCCATGTTGTAATAAGTCCACGCATAAGCACCCATGGAGTGACCCACGGCGTTATAGTGCGTGACGCCATATTCGGTTTTTAAGCGGCGCATGATTGTTTTTAGCCAGGCAGCATCTTGCAGTTCACCAGCCCGGTTATTATTAAAAATGACTTCAATGATTGGGTTTTTTTGACGATGGTTGAGGTGGCCTTTGATTTTTAACGTGCCATCCGCTCGAACCCGGATCGTCATCTTGTGTTTGGCAACGTGCAGGTCTTCAGCAGAATCGACCATAAGTTGCTCAGAGGCCTTGCCACCGGTCCAACCGTGCACGAAAATGGTTGGCGTACTGGAAAATTGGTAGTGCCGCTTGACGTAGCGTTGCTGGGCAACTTGTGCCACGCGAACCCCGATCAACAGCCCAACTACCAACGTCACAATGACGGCCAGTAGTAGCTTTTTACTTTTCAAGGATAATCCTCCTTAGTTCGAAACGATTAGCTATTATTATAACAGAGTTTCCATCGTGGATTAGAAAACTAAGGCGATAATCCGGAGTTTTAGGGATTCTTAACTAAGTGTCACGTGGGAGTGGCCAAATTCAATCAGTCAACTAAGAATTAAACACTGAGCTAATCCCCGTCAATTAACGGCCAATGGAAGGTTAAACTTTGCTAAAATGGATTGCGTGACTTCTGGAAACAGATTAAAATAATAGGGACTTAAATGACGCGTAACGAAAGCAGGGTTTTTGAATGACGGAGATGTCTAAAAAGGATGACACCTTGACCCCGACAACTGATGCACAGGATCAGATGGTTCGGGGGTCGGCTTGGATGACGGCCGGCAGTATTTTTTCTAGAATTTTAGGGGCAATTTACATTATCCCGTGGGGCATTTGGTTTGGCAGTTACTTTTTTCAGGGGAATGCGCTCTATGGTAAGGGGTACAACATCTATAGTTTCTTCTTGATTGCCGCGATTGCGGGGATTCCATCCGCGATTGCCAAGCAAGTTGCCCACTACAACGCGATGAACGAGTACGGGGTCGGCTTCCGGCTTTACAAGCACGGGTTTGTGCTGGCTGCCATCACAGGCATTGTTTGTGCGGCGTTGCTTTACTTTGGCGCACCGCTTTTCGATGGTGGCGATGCCCGAGTAGTTCCCGTGTTACATTCGTTAGCCTGGGCGGTGCTGATCATTCCAGTGATGAGTTTATCACGAGGCTTTTTTCAGGGATATCAACAAATGGCGCCCTCGGCAATTTCTCAATTCGTGGAGCAGTTAGCCCGAGTCTTGTACATGCTGGGTTCGGCGTTTATCATCATGCGAGTGTTGCATGGGAGTTGTTGGATCACGGCGGTCTCACAGTCGACCTTTGCGGCGTGTGTGGGTGCAATTGCCGGGATTTTGACCCTTGTCTGGTACTACCTTAAAAATCGGCCAACGTTTCAAAACTTGGTTGCTAATAGCGAAAATCAAATTGTAGTACCGGCCAAACAGCTCTATCACGAAATTTTACAACAAGCGTTACCGTTTATCGTGTTGGGCGCGGGCATTACGATTTTTCAACTGATTGATCAATTTACCTTCTTTAAAATCATGCGCACAACTGGCGTGACGAACGAAACGGTGCTTAATGATTTGTTTGCGATGTTTAGCGTGAACGCCAACAAGTTGATTATGATCACGGTGTCGCTGTCGTCAGCGTTGGCCATTACGGCGGTGCCCTTACTCTCTGAGGCCTTTACGCGGGGAGATAAGCGCGATTTAAGTAAGCAGATCACCAATGCGGTGCTGTTGTTTGAATTTGTGATGATTCCCAGTGCACTTGGGATGGCGGCTATTGCGCATCCGTTGAACATCGTGTTCTACGGTGTGTCTCACAAAGCGCTCGCGACTGCAGTTCTGGCGTTCTCTTCGTTTGTGTCGATCATGCTGGGTTTGTTTAGCGTGACTTCGGCAATCATGCAAGGCGTATCGCAAAATAAGCGGGCAGTGCGCTACTTTGCGGTTGGAACAATCGTCAAATTAGCGCTCCAATGGCCTTGTGTGCACTATATGGGCGTGTTTGGACCGTTGGTTGCCACGATGATTGGCTTCGTTGTGGCGAACGTTTTAATCGTTAGTTGGCTAAACCAAGCGTTCGGGGTCGATTATCAGGGCATCGCAAAGAAAACCAACGGCATCTTGAGCTTTTCACTGATTATGTGTCTGCTGGCTAACGTGATCGTTCGACTGGTAAGTAGTGGCTTAGGCCATATCATGACGGTCGATTCTCGAGTGGGCAGTCTCATCATCGTCATCCTAGCAGTCGGCATTGCCGGTTACGTGTACGTCTACTTCGTACTCAAAACCCGGTTAGCCGATACGGTGCTGGGGGAACGGACGGCTCGGTTGAGGCGGTTGTTGAGGATTAAGTAGAGAGAGTGTGGAACAGGGCGGTTAGAGACTGGAGCCTAAGCCACTTCCAGCAGAAACCCCGGTTTTTGGGGTTTGTGCTGGAAGTGGCTTAGGTGCAAGTCTCTGCCCTGTGGAACACGTTTAGTCTCGAGGACAGCAACGAACTAACCTCTAAAAAAACATCAAAAAACGCGCTTGAAAGCCTTCCAAAAAAGGTTTCCAAGCGCGTTTTAAATCTCAACAACTATCCCAACGCCTGATGCCGTTTCATAAATCGCGGTAACTCATGCATAATCTGAGTCGGCAACACCACATACTGCTGTTCGGCCAATTCATCCGCAATCCGACTATGGGCGTAAACTGCCGCCAA
>NZ_BAABMI010000029.1:0-37423 GCF_054785195.1 Secundilactobacillus muriivasis
TAAACTGAGCAGTAAAACCACCAATCATACCAGCCAGTGTATCACCCATCCCGCCAGTAGCTTGCGCCGGCGTGCCAGCCGAATTAAGGTAGGTTTCAGTCGCCGTATAGATTTTGGTGCGGTGGGCCTTTAAAACGACCGTTCCGTTAAGTTGGTCACGGACGACTCGATTGGCGTCATCCGTTTGGTCCGCAATTTTGATGCCAGATAGGCGCTGCCACTCCATTTGATGTGGCGTAAATACCAAATGGGCAACGGGCAACGTTAACTGATTTTGCGCAACAAGGTCGATAGCTGAGCCATCAATAATCAACGTTTGCGCTGGCGTCACAAGTTTGAAAACAGCATCGAGTACCTGACGACTCTGGTCAGTTGTCCCCAGACCGGGACCAATCACAATCGTATTCGCCGCTGTAACCAAGCTCGTTAAATCAGTTTGATTGGAAAAATCAGCTACCATAGCTTCGGGTAACCGAGCGTGTAGGCTAGTAAAGTTAATTGGATCAGTCAACGCGGTATTAAGCCCCGCACCGCTGTAAACGCTGGCTTCGGTGGCCATGATAATAGCGCCACCATAGTGGTCGTTGCCACCAACCAGACAGACCCGGCCGTAATTGCCTTTGTGGCTCTCAGCTGGTCGAACTCGGATCGTCTGGTTGAGAATCGTATCAGTTAAAATTTGCATTAAAAACATCTCACAATCATCGAATTGTTATGCTCTCCTTCAGTATACACACTCACCGGAAGAATCGCGATACTAATGGCTTTCACAGCCGGTTTTGTGCCAATTATGATAAAATAAAGGTGTAACCTATAATTGGAGGCATTCAAATGACCATTGACTGGAAAGCGACCGCTTCGACACACCGTGCGGCCTACTTAGATGATTTAACCAACTTAATTGCGATCGAAAGTGTTCGTGACGATAGCCAGGCAACGACTGAGACGCCACTAGGTCCCGGCCCTGCTAAAGCGCTCAAGGCGTTCTTAGCTATGGCAGAACGAGATGGCTTTAAAACCACAAACTTAGATAACTTAGCCGGTTTCGTCGAATATGGCGAAGGCGACGAGACCATTGCAATTTTAGCTCACGTTGACGTGATGCCAGCTGGTGAAGGTTGGTCAACTGAACCATTCAAACTGACCTTGAAGGATGGCAACGCATATGGCCGAGGTACTTCAGACGATAAGGGACCAGCCTTAGCTGCCTACTATGGTTTAAAGATTTTGAAGGAACAGGGCATTAAGCTCAACAAGAAGGTCCGCTTCATTCTCGGCACCGATGAAGAAAGCGACTGGACGGGAATGACCCACTACTTTGAAACCCAACCAGAACCAACGATGGGCTTCTCACCCGATGCTGAATTTCCGTTGATCAACGGTGAAAAGGGGAACGTTAGCTTTACGTTGACCACCCCTGGTACGAACGCCGGCGATTTTACGTTGAAGAATTTTGCGGCCGGACTTCGGGAAAACATGGTCCCTCGTGACGCAACCGCAACCGTTGAAACGGACGATAACGAGGCCATAGTGACGGCGTTTACCAAATACCTCGATGTTGCGCCTGTGACTGGTGATGTTTCAACTGACGGCGATGGCGTTCACTTCCACTTGATTGGGAAGGCCGCTCACGGAATGGAACCTAAGAACGGTATCAACGCTGGGACCTATCTGGCCCAATTCTTAGCCGGCTTTGATTTCGGTGGCGCTGCCGGCAACTTCCTGCGGTTATTAGGCGGGGACTTGCATGATGACTCACGTGTAACCAAGTTAGGGTTAGCATTTACTGATGATATCATGGGTGATTTAACCATGAACGTTGGGGTAATGGCCTTTGAAGCTGGCAAGGGTGGTCACTTAGTTCTGAACTTCCGTTACCCTAAGGGCATGACGGCTGATGACTTACAATCCGCGTTGGCGAAAGTTGCAACGACGAACGAATTCGAACTTAGCAAAGGCCGTGAGATGGTCCCTCACTACGTTGATCCACAAGATCCAATTGTGACGACGTTGATGGGAACCTACCGTGAACTAACCGGCGAAGCTACGGCCGAACCTGAAGTTGTCGGTGGCGGGACTTACGGTCGCTTGATGAAGCGCGGGGTTGCCTTTGGCGCGTTATTTGCTCACACCCCAGACACGATGCACCAAGTTGATGAATTTCAACCAGTCGATGACTTATTGTTGGCGATGGCAATTTACGGTCGCTCAATTGAGGCACTGGCGAACGGCGACCTTTAATTAATCGGCTACTAATCGAAACCTAGCAGAAAGGGAGTTGATGACGATGACAAACCAAGCGCAATATCACCGGATCATTGTGGGAATTGACGGGTCAAAACAGGCTGATCGTGCCGTTCAAAAGGCAATTGCGGCTGCCCGTCGAAACGAAGCGACGTTGTACCTCGTTAATGTGTTAAATTTGGGGAAACTCATCGGCCTAGGAACCGCTGAACTGGGGTTTGGCAGCGTCAATCAAGAAGCCCTGGATGACGTTAAGTTTCGAATGGAGCGATTGGTTGCAAAATACCGGGATCAAGCATTCGAAGCTGGGGTGACCCAAGTGGAGATGCACGTGACGTATGGCAATCCGAAGTTAGAACTAGGTAAGCACCTACCGAAGTTGTTTGACGCTGATTTAATTGTCCTTGGGGCGACCGGCGTTAACATGGTTGAACGAATGGTGTTGGGGTCAACTGCCAGTTATGCGGTTGCCAATGCACCGTGTGATGTTTTGATTGTCCGCCGGTAATTGATGAGTAAAAACAGTGCGCTATCTGGAAGGTTAAGCCTTCTAGATGGCGCACTGTTTTTGCCTTATGATGATGCAATCATTGATAGTTGCTGTCGTTTGTGTCCAGCGTAAGCATTCTTCTGTTTAGTTTGTGAAGTGCGGTGATTTGCGTGAACTGACGATTCCGGTAAGCGGCTAGGTTCCTGCTGTGGGGCCGGCCTGAGCCGAAGAGCGGTCTCAGGCCTCGAATTCAAACCTCGCCAAAACCCGTGCGAGTCTTGAATTCGTCCCCGATAATTGGCGGTTGTTGGAAGTTCGTCAACAACCACCAATTATCGCGACACAGCATCCACCTAGCCGCTTACCGAAATCTTACGTTGGCGTAAATCGGGCACTATTGTAGACCATCTCAAGTGCTTCACTGGAAGTCATGCTGCTGCAGTATGACAGCGATTGATGTCAACTCGGTAAACAACACAATCGGTCAGCAGTCGCCATTCCCATGGTGAACAAATGTAAGTCTATCCTGAACGTTGACTCAACTCGCTTGAACGTACTGCTGACCCGATGTCGTAACGTTGTCGTTCAACACTTACTGAGATGCTTGCAATTGTCAGCGTGCGACAGTTTGGCCCTTCATGATAAATTTTCGAGAGTGCGGTAATCGATGCCGAAAACCCGCAAACAAGAGGTCGGTCAGAAAATTGGGCTCAGTCGTGAAATTTCACTTAGCTGGTGAACTTCCAGCTTAGTGAAAGGCCGAATTCTGAGACGTGTTTTCCGGCTCAGAATCGTGCCCACGGCGTTCCAGCCCAAATTTTCTGACCGACCGGTTGTGCCCACAATATCATCCATGATTAACGCGCCAATGAAACCAAGTTTCACAAACTTCGCACACTGTCGCTGGACACAAACGTAAGTCTAAACTATCGCAATAAAAAAACAACGTCCCTCAACCGAGTTTAACTCAGCCGAGGGGCGTTATTAGTATATCTGTTATTTAGCCGTTGCCGTTTCAGCGGTGATAGCTTCAACCGTCATAATTGCTTGTTTCGTCACTTCTGCGGTTACGGGTTCATCCGTTGGTACGAAGTGCATCTGCGTGTGTGGGTCAGCTGCTGTAGCCACCAACTTATCAATATCAGCATCGCTAGTGTCTGCCAAGTCCACGTCTGCCAAGTTGGTTGGCAAATTCAAAGTCCGGTAGAATGGCAACAAGCGTTTGAGTTCATCCGTCTTGCCTTCAATGGCGAGGAGAACTAGAATCCCATACGCGACCTTAGCACCATGCAGGTGAGGGGCGGTTTGTGGGAAGATGGTCAATGCATCATGAATTGCATGCGCACCAGAGGCGCGACCGTAATCATCGCCCCAACCACCAACGGTTCCGGCCATGACGGTCACCGTTTCGGCAACTTGACGCCATTCAGGTGTCAAGCGACCAGCCTTCATGTCTTCAACCGCTTGTTCAGCGTACTTCATCAACACTTCGCGACAGTTGTTGGCCATTTGACGAGAAATGGTCAATGCAACGGTGTACTGGTCTTCAGGTAGTTTTTGGAAGATCAGTTCTGATTCGTAGTATTTGGCTAACGTATCACCGATACCAGCTACGAAATACTCAATTGGTGAATTCAAAATAACTTTTGGATTCAACAGTGTTAAGTTAGCGGTTTCGTTGTAAATTTCATGGCCGATGTGTTCGCCGTTTTCCTTGTAGTGCACGGAAATTGCGGACCATGGGGAGCAGTTGCTGGCCAGCGTTGGAATCAATACTAAGTAACGATGGGTGCCAGTAGTCACACTCTTAGCGGTGTCTAGTACTTTACCACCACCGAGACCAATCACCATTTCGGCGTTGTTTTCGTCGGCAATGGCCTTGACCCGGTCAATTTCTTCGAATGAACATTCGCCGTTGAATTGAACGTCAGTGACATTAAATTCAGCCGGCCATTCTGGTAGATATGGCTTGGCGGCAGCGAGTGATTTGGTGCCGTGTAGGAATAACACGTTCTTCACGTTTAAGCTGGCCATGAACCCTGGTAATTGGTCATAAGCCTCGTTATCTGATATGTAGCGTTGTGGTCCACTTTGTGAAATCATTGTCGTCAGTCCCTTACTATTGCCTGCAGATAAGCTACAGGCGTTATGTATTTTTGATCAAGCTATTGCGTTGAATAGCTAACGTGAAGTTATTATCGGCTTGTGATTATGAAAAGTCAAGGAAAATTCTCATTCGTTTCTTATAAAAAGCAAATTAAGGTTTAACTGCAAATTTTGAACGTGAAATTTTTTTGAAAAGAATTGAAAATTAGCTTACGTATTAATTATAAGCTAATAGATATAATTAGTAAGTAGATTGTAAAATTAACCAGTAATAATCCAGAGTTTGATTAAGAATGTGAGTCATAGACACAATGAAATGGTATAAATGTATTGTTTTTCACAAATATTATTAATTGAATCAATTATAATTACCAATCACATTAACTAATGTATTTTGATGTAAAACGCTTCCATTTTCAGTGAAATCATTGTACGCTATTAACTGAAATTCAATTGAAAACGGGGGCATTGAGATGGTTTGGTTAAAGGGACATCGGCGGCAATCACTTAAATTGGGACTGGTGATTGCGTCGGTATCACTGGGGTTATTTGGTGTAGCAAGTTTAACACCGAGTGAAGCCGTTGTTGCGGCAACAACGACAACCACGCAACAACAAGCAACATTAACGCTTAGCGAATACGAGCACGCATCAGCACTACAGCTTGCGCAGATGGTTCGGAGCGGCAAAGTCACCAAGCAGCAATTGATCCAGTTAGCGATGACCAAAATTAAGCAGGATAATCCGCAGTTGAATGCGGTTTTGACTTTGCGGGAGGATAAGGCACTTAGTGAGGCGGATGCCATGACCGATACGGGGCAACCATTTTATGGCGTCCCCATTCTAATCAAGGGACTTGCCCAAGAACTGTTAGGCGAACCAGCCACTCAGGGCTTGCCTTATTCCAGTGATCGAGTTGCCAGCTATACGAAACCGTTTGTGAAGCAACTGCAGAGTTTGGGATTTGTGGTCATCGGTCAAACGAATTATCCAGAGTTGGGACTCCTCAACGTCACAACATCGAAACTCTATGGCACCGCGTCTAATCCGTGGGACACTGCGAATAATCCTGGTGGGTCATCCGGTGGTGCGGCGGCCAGTGTTGCTGACGATATGGTACCGCTAGCAACTGGCAACGATGCCGGTGGCTCGATTCGAATTCCAGCGTCATGGTCAGGTACGATTGGCTTGAAACCAACTTCGGGGATGATTGTCGGTGATAGTGCAACCAGTTCCATGGCCAGTTTTGCCGAAACGGAATCGATGGCGGACACGGAAGCGCTGTTTGATAATATGTTAAGCGGCAAAGTCACCGCTGAAGCTGCCCCAAGTGATTTGAAGGGCCAAACAATTGCTTACTCAACCAAATCACCCGTGGGAACGCCGGTCAGTCAAGACGCGGTTAATGCGGTTAATCAGACCGTAGCGTTTTTGAAGCGGCAGGGCTTTAACGTGAAGCAAGTTGATAGCCCGGTTGACGGTAAAGCGCTCATGATGGCTTATTATAAATCGGCAACCAGTAGCGGCTATGCGGCGAACACCTTTGCGCGTAGTAAATTTCACCGGGATCTCGAAGCGGATGATGGCGGCATTATGACTTATGCCTTGTATGAAGCAAGTAAGAAGCTGAATCCGAACACGGATGGGGTTGCGGTTAAGCAAACTATTGCCACTGCAACCCAGCAGATGGTGGACTTCCATAAACAGTACCCACTGTATTTGACACCAACCACCGCAACCACGGCACCAAGTAATAGTGACCCAGCTTTCTTACCAGAATACGTGGCCAAGTTACGTAACATTGGTAGTTTGGATAGCGCGGCTCAGATGCAGTTGATTTACGACGCGTGGTTACACGGGTTGAGCAAATCGCCGTTTACGCAGCTTGCTAATTTAACTGGTGAACCGGCGATTAGTTTGCCAACCTATGTGAGCGCTGATAAGCTGCCGCTAGGGGTTCAGTTTCAGGCGGCTAAGGGGCAGGATCGGCTCTTGTTGGCAATGGGGAAACTGTTTGAAGATCAAGGTCAGTTGAAGATGCGTGATACACAAAATCAGACTGATACATCGGATAACGGTGCAGCAAATACGGATGCGACAACCTCAACAACGCCAACTCAAACACCTGACATGACGCCACAAAAGCCAACCCAAAAACCAGTCACGACACCGACTAAGCCAGCAACCAAAGCGGGTTATCCTAAAGCCGTGTACGCCAAAACTGGCATTAACGTTTACAAGGATGTTGAGTTGACGCATCGAGTTAAGCATTTCACGAAACAAGCTCGCACTAAGGCCGTCACGTTTAACGTTTTGGGGGTCGCTTATTCGAAAGGCGGCGCATTGCGCTACCGGGTTAAGGGTGGTTATATCACCGCAAACAAGCAAGTTACCGCCGCGCTTTATTATCAAACTAATCCCAAACGCGTTCGAGTAGTTGCCGCTCACGGAATTTATGAGTATCAAAAGTTTCAATTTAAGGCTTCGCAACGAACCACACACCTGAAAAAGGGCGCCATTGTAACGGTTAAATTGATTAAACAACAAGGCAAGTTAGTACGGTTACAGTTGACAAATGGTCAGTGGGTAACGGGGAATAAGACCTGTTTGATTCAAACCAAGTAAGGCAAACTGAAAACAGTTCTGAGAACAACGGTATACGCCGAGGTCCTCAGAACTGTTTTTTAGTGGTTCAATTTAGCTAATGTCGCTTTCGACGTGCTTGTTGCATCGCCGTTTTCATGGCTTTTTTGCTGCCAAACATTCGGTTGATCTTGGCTGCTTCACGCGCTCGACCACGAAGAACGGTGTTCTCGGTTTGCTCATCGGTGAGTTGCTGGTAGTTTCTTAACCGTTGGGCATCAAGTTGACCAGTGTTAACGGCAGCTTGAACGGCACAACCGGGTTCATGCGTGTGGGTGCAGTTATTGAATTTGCAATTGACGGCCAACGCTAAAATATCTTGAAAGGTTGCGTCAACGTCGGCATCTAACAGGCCCAGTTCACGCATACCAGGCGTATCGATCACAAGACTGCCAGTTGGTAGTTGAAAGAGATCGCGACCAGTCGTGGTGTGACGGCCATGGGCATCACTTTGACGAACGGCTTGGGTGGCTAAGGTCCCATTGCCCAACAATCGGTTGATTAGGGTGCTTTTGCCGACACCAGATGACCCAATCAAGGCGTAGGTTAGTTGAGGTTTCAATAACTGTTCAAGGGATTGAAGACCATCAGCCGCAACGGCATTACACACAATAACGGGTGATGAGCCAGCGATGGCGCTAACGGTCAGCAGTTGATTCTCCCAATCACTAGCCTGATCAGCCTTAGTTAAAACAACCGTTGCCTGAGCGCCGGATGCATGTGCTAATGACAAATAACGTTCAAGTCGCCGCAGATTAAAGTTTTGATCAAGCGCCATACAGATCAGCAACACGTCCACATTGGCTGCAATTAATTGCGCCGAACTAGTGCGACCAGCGGCTTTTCGCATCAACAAGCTTTGGCGTGGCAATAAACGCTCAATCACCGCAGTGTCAGCCACTTCACGAATGCCGACCCAGTCACCGACAGTTGGGTAATCTTCTGCTTCAAATGCCGTATTAAGTAACCGACCGGCAAGGGTTGCCCGAACGATTTTTTCATCGGCTGCCACCATCAAGAGCGTTCGGTTAACACTTATAACACGACCGAGGCTTAATGACGAAGTAAGTTGGGCCGCTAATTCTGAGGTGGCACCGAGTTGACTTAAAGTTAAGGGTTTAAAATTCAATTTGTTGCTCCTCCTGGAGATAATCTGGAGGGTGCTAGTTGTGAGCATTGCCCTCCTGTGACAAGACGGGGTTCACAACAATATCCGAGATTAACATACACGGTTTCCTTTCCGCTCACCGGCTTGGTGCGGGTGAGGCTTAAGGGTAGTTTAGCATAGTGTTGAGCAGGAAGAAAGTGGTGACTTGAACGAAGATGAGCTACTATGTGGATGCTATTTAATCACATGATATTTTCAATCCAACCACAGTAATGATTAAAAAGTTGAGTGAGTTCTGACTGATTGGATTTCAGATAAGCCCAACCAATTGTTAGCGAGCAAGCTTGCGGTTTCATTTGCGGAATCGGACAGTAAGTCAAGTCAAAGGTCCGTTGATCAACGACTTTTTGTGGTAGAAATGCATAGCTGGGAGTGGTTGATGTCGACAGCATTATCAACAATGATAATAGTGAATCCGTACTAATCTGAGGGGAAGTCAGTTCGAGTTGCTGGCGGATTCGGGTTGTCATCGGGCCAAAATGGCTATCAGTATTAAAGTGATAACTGATTTCAGTTAATTGATTAAGATCAGCGGGTTTAAAAGACTGTCGTTCAAGCGTGGTGGGGTAAGCAATGACGTAGCGATCTTTCATAATTGGAATCCAATTTAAGTCTGGTGAATCGTCGACAATGCTGGTGGCAAGGTCGCAGCGGTGTTGTCTTAAATCGCTTAGCGTTTCGGCAAATGAATTATGACGAACGTTGACGGTAATCTCTGGGAAAAAGCGTAAGAATTGTTTGATTTGAGTTTGAATACTTTTTAGGCCAGGAGTGACGTAGGTCTCCAGCGTTAATGGTGGTGTATCTTTAGCGAGGTTGAATTGACTGTGTTGAATTTTGAGTAACCCGTCCTGATAGGTGTCAAGAATGGTTTGCGCCGTTTGTTGAAAAATTTTACCGGCTAATGTCAACTCTATGTGATGATATGAGCGTTCTAATAACGGTGTCCCAATTTCTTTTTCGAGTTGCGTAATTTGAAAACTAATTGAAGGCTCAGTCATAAAAAGCATACTGGCGGCTTCCGTCATTGAGCCATATTTGGCGACAGCAACGAAACATTTTAAACGAACAAAATTCATGATGGTAACCTCGATAGGATAGAATAATTTGATTTTACTTAGCAATTAAAATCTATTTTACGCCATTTGTAATAGCGCTTACAATAAAAATGTGAAAACAAGTTAAGTATTGAACATACAGGAGGGTTACTGATGAAACGACAATCTGTTTATTGGCCAAAGGCCGGCATTGCGGAATTTCACGAGTCAGAGATGCGTGCACCAAAGGAAAATGAAGTGCTGATTCACACACAATATTCGTTGGTGAGTCAAAGTAAGGAACGTGAATGGTTAGAAAATGATCACGCCCACGTTGTGATTGGCACAACTTTTCCGTTTATTCCGGGGTACAGTTCGGCTGGCGAGGTCCTTGAGGTTGGCGAAAATGTCACTCGTTTTAAAAAAGGCGATAAGGTAATTGGCGCTCCCGTTTATGGTGCGCATTCAAATTTGACTTACGTTGATGAAGGCGCCGTTTATTCGGTTCCGGATAATGTTGTGTTGGATGATGCCGTTTTCTATAATCTTGGCATGACAGCACTATATTCATTAAGAATGGCTGATATTCATTTAGGTCAATCAATTGCGCTGATTGGCCAAGGTGTTGTTGGTCAACTCGCAACTCAGGCCGCTAAAGCGAGTGGCTATTCCCCAATTGTTGTTTTTGATATTCAGGAAGACCGGCGAAAAAAAGCGTTAGCTAATGGTGCTGATTATGCGTTTGATCCCAGTGATCAAGCCGCGATTGATGAATTTTTAAAGACATCGGGTGAACTTGACGCTGTCATCGATATGTCGGGGAGTAACGCGGGGATGAATCAGGCACTCCACCTTGCTAAACCATTAGGCACCGTTGTTTTTTGCTCCGGAAATAACGATCCGCAGTTACTGAACTATGGTGAGATTTTCATTAAGTGTCTGACCGTTAAGGGATCATTTGTTAATATGCAGATGGACCTTCAAAAACAGTGCATTCACGAATTTTTACACTTGCTGAGTACTGGCCAAGTGGTTGCGCCAGAACACGCTGATACAATTTATTCACCAACCGATGAAACGATTAAAACGATTTATGGGCGAATTCTGAAAAAGGATCGGACGCTTAATAATCCAATTTTCAAGTGGTTCGATTAACTGAAAGGACTTTTAATATGAAACCAACTCAAAAACAGTACGACGTCATTATTGTCGGTGGTGGGGCTTCCGGACTTACCGCTGCTTATCAGGCTGCGTTAAATCAGCTTAAGGTTTTAGTCATTGAAAAAGGCCATACGCTTGGTGGCGGTGGCAATTACATGGAAGGCGCTTTTGCGGTTAACTCACCGATTCAAAAAGCGCAGGGCGTGCAATTAGACGGTCAACAAATTCTTAACGATTCGTTAACGTATTCGCATCATCTCGCTGATTATCGCTCGTTAAAACAATTTATCGCGCATTCAGCGGACAACATTCAGTGGTTAAGTGATCTGGGCGTTAAATTTTCAACATTGATGTATACGATGCATCTTTATGAAGGTGGCGGTAAATCAGTGATTGCAACCCTTAAACAACACGCTCTGGATCAAGGGGTTGAGGTGATTACCTCGGCTCAAGTCAGTGAATTACTAACGGATGCGGACCACGGTGTGGTGGGTGTTAACATGCATGATTTAGAAACCGATGAACAGTATTCATTAACGAGTTCAGCAACCATTTTAGCAACAGGCGGCTACCTTGATAATTCTGAAATGATCGATGAAATGACGCACTATAACAGTAGCCAACTATTATCTGTTAGTTCAGGTAAATCAACTGGTGATGGGTTGAAATTAGCTTGGTCAGTTGGGGCTCGAAAGTTTAATCAGTGTATTCAGTTTTCAGGTGGTCAGGTGAAAAATACCAGCAAACCAGTTTATGAAAATTGGCGAGATCAATTAAATGGGGCTGCTAATCAGCAGGGGTTATTATGGGTAAACGAGTTGGGCGATCGATTTGTTAACGAAGTCCAGGTACTCGATTCGTTTTGTGAATCCGGGAATGCCTTGACAACGCAAAATCGCGTTTTCTCGGTATTGGATCAGGGAACCATCGATCACCTGATGCAGACAGGGTTGTTACGGCCAATGAACACGTTCTTCTATGAGCAACCAGTTTTGCCTGATTTGCAGAATGAATTATCGGAAGCGATTGCTAAAAAAGTACCGTACATCCATAAAGCAGATACGGTGGCCGAATTGGCGCAATTAACCGGATTAACGCATTTACCAGCGACAATCAACCGGTATAATGAGTTAGCCGCGAGCGGCAAAGATACTGATTTTGGTAAAGATGCCAAGTATTTACTGCCATTGGATAAAGCGCCATATTACGTTATTGAAGACGGCATTTCGGCGTTCTGTGCTTCTGGTGGACTACAAGTTAACCTGAAAAATCAGGTGTTAACGAAGAATGGCCACATCATTAAAGGGCTTTATGCGACGGGCAATGATGCCGCTGGGGTACTGGAAGGTGAAACCTATAATACCAACGCGCCAGGGACCACTTCTGGGTATACCATCTTTTCGGGACGAAATGCAGCCAACGCGATTGCTGACACTTTGAATCAAGCATAATCGAGTGCTCACGGGACGCAATGGCTTGATGATTGATAGGCAAGTGCATAAGTGCGGGTAAATAACAACAGCTCACTCAATTTTTGAGTGAGCTGTTTGCGTTCGTTGGTTGGCAACCAATCAAATTTCAAAATATGGGCGTGTTTCAAATGAGGTTACTTCAGATTGAGTATCAGTATGTTCGCTAACTATCATACGAAATAAACGACAAAAACGCTGCAACGGTATCGTTATCTAACGAATTAGGATAACACCAGCCTAAACTCATCATCGTCGGCAGATCCGTTGCAATCGTCGCGTACCCGAGACCGGGAACGTTTTGGGGGATTTGAGATTGCGGCAAAATCGTAAAGGCTGGTTCCATCAGTAATTCGGTCAACATCAGGTCTAGTGATGAATATTGTTTGATTTGTCCATTAAAATTAGCTTCGGTTAGCAAAGCCGTGGGCTGTTGGTAGACGAAACCTTCAGGACCGTATCTTAATTTAAGGTAGGCGAATTGCTGAAGGTCTTTTAGATTGAGTGGTTGCGTGAATCGGTCAAGTTCCTTTTTGGCTGCCAGTACGATTAGTTGGTCCGGCGACTCTTGGTGCCAATTGAGTTGTGGCGCATCATGATCAACGATGCCCAATCCAAGATCGGCCTTCCCGGTCAAAACATCCCCAATGGCGTCTGATGAATAGCGTTGACTAAGTTTGACATCAACGTTAAAGGCCGTTTTAAAATGGACCAGTTGATTAATAAAAACCTGAAACTGCGGGGTGACGTACATTGAAACTCGCAGTGGTTCGGCGGCTTGATGACCAACCTGCCAGAGATCAACTAATGATTGGTTGTAATCCGCTAGAATTTTTTGGGCTGATTGAAGAAAACTTTCGCCGGCTGGGGTTAAGGTGACCGAATGGTGGTCGCGAATCAATAGTGTTTGATTGAGCTCAGCCTCCAAACTTTTAATTTTGGCACTAATTGCCGGTTGTGAAATAAAATTTTTTCGTGCCGCTTTGGTAAAATTCAATGATTTAGCGACGTCAACGTAGTATTTAAGTGAATCGAAATCCATTTAGACACCTTCCTTGTTATAAGTTTCACTTATGATCCGTTATCATTATCCGGTATTTCCACTTTATTGTAAACGCTTTTAGAATGAAACTGTACTTAAAAAGAACTTAGGAGGCAGTTATCATGCTTAGAAAATCGGTTTATTGGTCAGCGGCCGGCGTTGCAGAATACCACGAATCGGAAACTCGACCAGTTAAGGACGATGAAGTGTTGATCGCAAACCACTATTCATTGATCAGTCAGAGTAGTGAGCATAGTTGGTTCGTGAACGATAAGGCCCACGTGGTGTTGGGCACGACCTTCCCGTTTATCCCGGGTTACAGTGCCGCGGGGTACGTTGAAGAAGTTGGCAAAAATGTCACGAAGTTTAAACCAGGGGATAAAGTCATTGGCGCACCAGTCACTGGCGCCCATTCCAACTTTACCTACGTGGAAGAAATCAACACGTACCATGTGCCAGACAACGTCGCGTTGGATGATGCGGTTTTCTACAATCTGGGCATGACCGCACTCTTCACGCTCGATAAAGCGGCGTTACATTTAGGTCAATCAGTTGCCATTATCGGCGCCGGTGTTGTTGGCCAAATTGCGATTCAGGGCGCTAAGGCGGATGGGTTGCATCCCATCATTGCATTTGATATTCAAGAACAACGACGTCAGGCAGCTAAGGATGCCGGTGCGGATTATGTACTTGATCCCAATGATTCAGCGGCCGTCGAGAGCCTGATCAGTGAGCTGGGTGGCGGTGTCGATGCAGCGCTAGACGTTTCTGGGAGTAATGCTGGGATGAATCTCGCCATTCATTTGGCTAAGCCTTTAGGTGAAGTAATCTTCTGTACTGCTAACAATGATGATCAAACGTTGCGTTACGGGGAATTGTTTATGAAGAACTTGACGTTAAAGGGCGATTTTGTGAACACCGAATGGGATCGCCAACGTAAAGCAATCAGTAATTTTCTCTGGTTACTGAGTGCGGGTAAGATCAAGGCACCACAACACGCCGATACGATTTATGAACCAACGGATGAAAACATTAAGATGCTGTACGGAAAGGTTTTGCAGCATGATAACACGATTAACAACCCGATCTTCAAGTGGCGTGAGTAATTGACTTTAATTTAGGAGGAAAAGCACATGACAAAAGTTTTAGTAACCGCATCGTTCGGTCATATTGGCCAAACCATTATTCCGTTATTGGCAGCGGATGGCGTTGAGGTCCGGGCAGTTGATCCTGATCCAGCGAATGAATCAGCATTAAAGAAATTGGGTGCCAAGGAAGTCATCGTTGGCGATATTCGCCGGGATGAGATTATTGATCAGGCAGTTGAAGGCGTCGATAAAATTCTCTTGATTTTACCGGATGCGTTAACGGGCATTGTCCCAATGGCGATGCGAATCATTGCGGCCGCGGAAAAATACAATGTGAAACACTTCGTCTTCTCATCGTGTCTCAACACCGTTATGGAATTGGTTCAGCACTGGGAAAAATACGAAATCGAAGATGCGCTGATGGGCTCCACGCTCAATTACACCATCACTAAACCAAGCGGCTACATGGAAGGTCATTTTCCAACTGGCCCAGATAGCGTCTTTGAAACCGGTGTCTACACAACGTTTATCAAGGTTGACCAACCTTCCAATATGATTAGTTTGACGGACATCGCAGCTGCCAATGAAAAAGTGTTGTTAAGTGATGACGAGTACTATGCTTGCTCATTAGACCTCTGTTCAGCTGGTAATCGAACGACGCGGGAATACGCGCAAGAGATTTGTGACAAGACCAATCAAAAACTCCAAATTAACCAGATTCCAGTTCCCGAATTTCCAACGGTGCACGCTAACGATCAATTTGGTCGGATCGCGGCATATCATGGTAACCATCCTTATAAGGGCAACCCGCTTGATTTTAACGCTTTGATGGGCCGGCCAGCAAAGACCTTCAGCGAATACGTTGATGAAGTAATTGCTGGCAAGTAATGCTTATTGATTTTGTGAAAGTTATCATTCCACGGAAGAGCCGATTGTCGGCTCTTTTTGCGTTGCTAGGGTTCACTTCACATCCGTCAAATTTAGATGACATGGAACTTAATTAGAGATAAGAAATATAAAGAAATTGATTGAGTAAGTTTCACAGCTTAAGGTATACTAATGGTGTTAAATACTAATTGATGATTAAGGATGGGATGATATGCGACTAGTTCACTTGATCCAAAAAATTATCGTGAGTACGGTCGGCGTTACAGCGTTAGCGTCTGGCGGGATTGCAGTCACAGCACATGCGCAAGCAACGCCACAGCAAGTTACGGCGCAACAACGGACAGTTAAAAATCAGTTGCAGACTTATATCAATCGTGTCACCAAGGACGGGACCGCTAGTGTGGCCTTCTATAATCTGGGCGCATACAACAACACGCCAGCTGGCCGTGCGCAAAGCCGGGCTTTTTATGCTCCTGGTAAGCTAGCGGTTTATAGCAAGAATGCCCATAAGGCCTACACTTCGGCTAGTACCTATAAGCTGTTCGTGGCGGCGAATATCTACTCGCGCATCCACTATCAAAATTTAAGTCGAAGTATCACCAAGACCACGGGTTTTCAGGAAATGATCCTGCATAGTCGCAACGAATTTGCGGAGCACTATCTACAAACACATGGCTATGATCGAGTGAATGCGTTCAATGCCCATCAAAATTGGTATTCACACGTCTTTGCGACAGGCAGAGCAGCCCGCACAACGGCCGCGACATTAGTTTCAGTAGTTCGAAAGCTGGATCAGCAACAATATCCGTTTAACGATGCAACCAGCCGTAACCAGTTATTATCGTTGATGCGGCGACAAGTTTATCGTTCCGGGATTCCCAAGGGGGCGGCGGCCGCAAATAAGGGAAGCAAAGTGGCGGATAAAGTTGGGTGGCTGTATTCGTTTAATAACGATGCCGGCATCGTGACGTTACCTAATGGCCAGCGCTATGTTCTCGTTGTCATGACGCACGGTCACGGCCAAAGTGGGTTTAGCGGCTTTCCACGGATTGCGACGATTACTAAGAATGTGCAAAAAATTGTCTATGGTGCATCGACGTCTCAAAAAGTTGCGGCACTGTACCAATGAGCGTGGATAATGCCTTGATTAATTCGGACGACGATTTGAATGATTACGATTGCGCGTACGTGGATGAAACGATTGCCGGGAAGTAGGGTTGTTGTATTTGTGAAAAATGTCGTTCCGTTAAAAGAGCCGGTATTTGGCTCTTTTTTATAGCAATCAACGGCGATAATGGACGCTGAGAGACCCGAACGGTAGTCGCTTACAAAAATTAATTTCTTAAATTATGAAAGCGCTATCAAAAAATAGCTTGTGTTACGAATTTGTGAGGTTTATCATGTATTTGTAATTAAATATTGTTCTATCATTCATTAGGAGGCCATCAACATGAAAGCAGTTCGAATTTACGGCGAAAAAGATATTCGGGTCGAAGATGTTGCGATTGAGGATCCCAAAGACGATGAAGTTCAAGTTAAGGTTAAGTACTGCGGTATCTGCGGGAGTGACCTGCACGCTTACTTGGAAGGCTGGGGTTTGCCGACTGTACCTCATCCGTTAACCGGGAAGACGGTGCCAATCACGCTGGGCCACGAATTTTCAGGTGAAGTGGTCAAAATCGGGAAAGATGTGACTAATCTGAAGTTAGGCGATAACGTCGCAATCGAACCATTGATTGCCTGTGGCAAGTGTGAAAACTGTCGGAAGGGCGACTACAACTTCTGTAACAACGCTGTGGGTCCCGATGGCTCTGGGAACTTCCTCGGTTTCTCGCAAGATGGTGGCTTTGCAGAGTTCGCAAACGTTCAAGGCGTCTTTGCGCACAAACTGCCAGAAGGCATGGATCCTAAATTAGGCGCTGTTGCTGAACCTACCGCCGTGGTTTATGAAGCCGTGAAGAAGAGTGGTCTCCAAGAAGGTCAAAACGTTGCCGTTATGGGCGCTGGCCCAATTGGGCTGTTGATGGCCTTGTTAGCTAAAATCAGTGGTGCGAACAATATTTATATCGTTGATGTTTCCGAAGTTCGGTTGGAAAAGGCAAAGGAATTGGGAATCGAAAAAACTTTGAATCCTAAAGAAGTCGACGTGAACGATGCCATTCGTAAGGAATTGCCAAACGGCGTTGATATTACCTTCGAATGTGCCGGGGCACAAGCAACCTTCGATACCGCACTGAAGGTAACGAAACGGACCGGGGTGCTTCAAGTAGTCGCGTTGTTTGGCCAAGACGTTTCAATGAACATGACGGATGCTGTGATCATGCAAGGTATCGATATCATCACCACGTTATGCTACAACAACAGTTTCCCAGCCGTTTTAGGGATCATTAACAATAACCAAGAAGACTTCCGGAAGATCATTACTAAGGAAATCGGCTTGGATCAAGCAGTGGATGAGGGGATCAAGTCCTTGTCTGAGGATAAATCGCAAGTGAAGATTCTGGTATCGCCAGATTTGTAATGTGAAATGAATGGGTAGGTCACCTGATTTAAGTGGGTGGCCTATTTAATTTGGAATTAAAAAAACAAAGTGAGAGCGGTGCGCGTAGATAGGCGTGTAAGGGAGGATAGTAATGAAGACAGGGGGGATGCGAGGTGATGTCGGTAAAGTGAAATATGGGACGATAAAAGTTGTTAATGAAACGTTAGCAATAAAATGTTACTTTAACTTACAAATTAAAAAAAAGAACCCAAATCAAACCACTTAAAATAGTGGGTGCATAATTCCAAAAAGACCCTAGCAAACTTAGCTAAGGTCTTATCATTAACTACCGTTTAAAAATTGTTGCACCATAATCCTCATTACTAGTATAATTCCCACGTAATTGAGCAAAGTGCTTTGGAATTAAATCAAATTGATGCGCATTTTTAATATGAATTTTCACCAGCTCATACTTTGTTTTAGTGTAATACTTTCGGCCATAATAATTCCATTTACTCGTATGTTTTAAATTTTTAAACTGCCAGCGAACCGTTACCATCGTTAATCTAGTACTATTAGCATGCGCATATCCCAGCGTTTTAAACGTCAATGTATTTCCCTTAAAGGTGGTTCGATCGTGAAAACCACCTTCAGTTCCTGACGTGGTTCTGTACCAAACGTGATGGCGAATTCCGGCAGGTAAGTAGGTCGTTTTGGCCTGCACCTGATGGGTAAGACCTATACTACCAATTGAAAAGGCTGCGATTCCCGCTGCAAGACCAATTACTAGTTGTTTCATAAATTATCCCCCTAAACTAGGCAAATTAATAAGCAGAAGTTAAAAACGATTGCACAAGTGTCAATCACTTTAAAATTATAATAACATTAAACAACAAAGCGAAGCGAGTCAATTTAATTCTTAGCTAATCAGCTAAAGGGAAAAACAGCGAAAAGGGGCGGTGTCACGAAACTTCACTTGCCTGTTTAAGAATTCTTAATTACGCTAATAAAATATAAAACGCACCCAGCGATTGCAAAATTGGGTGCGTTTTATATTTTATTCGTGTCCATTATTAATAGCAGTAATCAAAATCAATTCATTCGATCAATGCTTGAAAAACATCTTTTCCATCACGCGCTGCCAAAATCAGCTTCGCCAATCCAGCGTTCGTCAATGGTCGGCCAAGCTGCTTAACAAGCCGCAACTCATCACGGACGTTTAACGGATCTAGCAATTGATTATAAGCTTTCACCGCCAACGCAAATTCGCGCGTATCTCGAGAAAACTGTTCCATTTCCTGACTGTACTGATTAAGTTGCTTTAGCAATTGCGATTCCGTTAATTGATCCATGATGACCGCCTCGATTCGGGTATTTGTATTTATCATAGCATGCAATTCGACTGAGCCGAGACATTTAGGCTTACCATTTTTTCTGAAATACGAAAAAGGCCATCCATTTACGGATGACCTTTATTAAACTCATTTTATTCGTGACGCTTGAACTTACCAAAACCTAGACCTGCTAGTCCGAGGAGAACCAAGCCAAGTAATGAAGCCGGTGTCTTCGCCGTTTCATCGGTTTGTGGTAACTTGGCTGCCTCGTTTGGTGCAGTTGTTGTGGTTGAGGAAACCGGTGCTTCTGCCGAAATCGTTGCTGGCGCTTGCGCTGCTGCAGCATCGGTCGTTACGGTTTGACGACCAGTAGTCGTTTGAGATGTAACAGTTTGCGTTTCAGCGAACGTCTTAGAAGTTGAACCAGTTTGCGTTTCAGGCTCGTCAGTGTTTGGTACCACGGTTTCACTCGTTGAATCGGGAACTACTGGATTGGTAGTTTCAGAATCAGTACCGGTAGTAGGGGTCGTTTCAGTTGTTGAATCAACATTCCCATTATCGGAAGGGGGCGTTCCAGTTGAACCGTTATCCGTTGGCGTGGCTGGAATTGCGGTGTAAACAACGTTATCTTCCGTTGTAATCGTGCCATCTGGATTAACCGTTGCCGTAATCGTGTCCTTATCAGCCGTGTATCCTGGTAATTCTGGCACATTCAAGGTCAGCGTGTCACCAGTTTTACCACTGGCATCTTTAATCGTCTGTGGTTGTGATTGACCATCAACCGTTGCAGGAACGGTAACATCGGCAGTTACCGAATTAGCGGTGTAAATCAAATTATCCTTGGTCGTAATGGTACCGTCTGGGTTCACCGTTGCCGTAAACGTTGCCTTATCCGGTGTAAATCCATCAATAGTAGGGGCGTTTAAAGTTAATGTATCGCCAACCTTACCCGTCACATTATCAATCGTCTGTGGCGCATCATTACCGGCGACCGTTGCTGGAATCGTCACGTTAGCTGTTACATCGTTGCCCGTGTAAACAACGTTATCGGTCGTGGTAATCGTGCCGTCCGAGTTTACCGTTGCCGTCACGGTCGTCTTATCAGGCGTGTAGCCTTTGATTGTTGGTACCGTAATGGTCAGCGTATCACCAGTTTTACCAGTGACGCCAGTTACCGTTTGCGGTTCACTTTGATCACCAACAGTTGCTGGAATGGTGACATCAGTCGTCACTTCATTTGGCGTGTAAATCACCTTATCAGTAGTTGTAATCGTGCCATCTGGATTAACCATTGCAGTAACGGTACTTTTATCAGGCGTATAACCTTCAACAGCAGGAACGTATAACGTTAATGTATCGCCGGTTTTACCAGTCGCATCCTTAATTGTTTGTGGTGCTGATTCACCAGCAACCGTTGCTGGAACTGTGACGTCAGTTGTGACTTCATTTGGTGAGTAAACTAAATTGTCCTTAGTCGTAATCGTACCATCCGGATTAACCGTTGCCGTGACCGTTGATTTATCAGGCGTATAGCCTACAACAGTAGGGGCATCCAAGGTTAAGCTATCCCCAGTTTTACCGGTAACGTTGGTAACCGTTTGAGGCGCATCTTCACCAGCAACAGTTGCTGGAATGGTGACGTCAGAAGTCGCTTCGTTTGGATTGTAAGTTACGGTATCATTTGTAGTAATTGTGCCATCTAAATTCACAGTAGCTGAAACAGTTGTTTTATCTGGTGTATAGCCTTCAAGCGCTGGCATTGTCAACGTTATGGTTTCGCCAATGTTGCCGGTAACGTCCGTAAAACTCGTTGACTTCGTTGGCTGTTCGGCACCGATAACCGTTGTTGGAACATTAACGTTACTCGTTACGGTATTGCCGGTGTAAGTCACTGTGATGACTTCATCAGCAGGAGTAGTCGCATTATCCACAACCATCGCGATTTTTCCAGCGACACTAGTTTTATCAGCAGTGTAACCTTCAATTTCAGGGGTGTCATGTTCTAAATACGTATCAGCGCCGACAACTGGTTCATACCAAGATGTACCTGTGCCATGGTTGGTGTATGCGTGATAAGTCATTGATTCAGTAATTGAATCTGGTAGTGGTGTCTCACCAAGTAATTCGCTGCCGTCTGCAACTTGATAGTTAATGGTCCGTGTGACCGTGACTTCACCATCATCGGTAACGATGGGCACTAAGTAAACATTATATGCCCAGATATTATTTTCAACATACGTAAGTGGTGTATCCCACGTTGCATCTGTAACTTCTGTAAAATTACCATTTGTTGGCGCAACCAACTTTGATAAAGTATACCCATTACTTGAAAATCCTGCCAATTGAGTAACGTATTTTAAACTCACCGATGAATCGGGCACGCCGTTAATGGATAAACGGCCAACCAGAACACTAATATCGGGATCCATCGAGTGCAGCGTTGAATATACATTAATGTTAATTACACCTGATAACTCAGGATTGACCACATCATCCGCCAACATTTCAATCTTAGGCGTCACCCCTAAAGCCGCGGCCTTGGTTGCTAAAGCCGTCTTCAACGAGGCTAAATCAGCATCACTAATTTCTCCAACAACTTTAGCGGTTGCGGTTGTTTCATCCAAAGTTACGTTTTTAGGTAAAGTGATTGTTGCTGCAGTTTGATCGATATCAGTAGGGGTAGTAACCGAATCAGTTGCTACCTCGTTAGTTGCATCCGCTGTAGCTAAAGTAGTGTCAGCCACTTGAGTATCTCCAGATTTAGAAGTTTCAGAAGAAGAAACCGCAACAGCCGAATCATCACTTTGAACAGCATCGATAGCCACCGTGTCATCCTTGGTTACTGATGATTGTACAGCAGACGTATCATTAGTACTTGCTACCTGAGTATCGTCAGTTTTAGTAGTCGTGTCAGCCGTTTGCGTATTAGTATCAGCGGGCGCAGTTACGCCTGAAGTCGTATTATCCAGCGTTGTAGTACGATCATCATTAACAGCAGCTGAGCCATCAGTCGCCTGAGTGGTCGCATCAGTTACCGAAGCACTAGTATCATTAGTTGTCGTTGCATCACCAGTAGTTACCTGACTCGTATTATCATCACTAACAGTCGACGTAGTAGCTGATGAATCTACCACCGTTGCCGTTACAGCATTATCAACCTGAGTTGTTGCCGCACTTGCTGTTTGATTGGTCAGCGCTAACCCTCCCCAAAGCGCAACGCTTGCTAATGCTGACGTCATCATGAATTTACCGGCCTTAAACATCTTATACCGGTAACTAAGCTTACCCTCACGTGCTAATTGTTTAATTCTCATATTGATCTCCTCCAAGAGATGACGATTGAACCCATCAACCGTATCTAATACTATGCCAGCAAGTAAGGGTACCAGACTCAGTTCATTAAACTAAATAATCCCCAAATATCCCTACTTGTATGAAACATTAATTGGCATTTGTCCATCACTAGTGTAACAAGTTATATTACAAAGTACAACCTTTTTGTAATATAACTCACGATTTTCTTCACAAAAAATTCACATTTACCAGTTTTTCTTCAAATTCAACTCAAAAAACGACTTGATTCGCTAATCAAGTCGTTCATTGGCTTAATATTTAAGTCCTTATGCTGGCCAAGCTGCCCGAAACTGATCAACAATCGGGGTCACTTGAGCGCGATTCGTTCTTAAATAATTCGCGTAAATCGGCATTTTTGCGGCAGCATCCGCAATCGGCAAACAAACACGACTATCAGTTGAGGGTTGATCTGCCAACGACTTTTCTAACTGGCTGACATTAGTACTGAAATAAGGGAAATCCGAATAGCTCGTGATTTCAGCCAGTGCATCCCGTTGTGCCTGATAAAAGAATTTTGCATCGGGAATGTTTTGCTGGATGACCGCTCGCCAAGGACCAATGTCACTTAAAACGACAAAGCTCAGACCTTTCAGTTCGGCAAAGGTAATTGTCGCCTGATTGGCCTGAAACATAAACTGATTCAAATTGACCGCTAGCCGCTCCGTTCCCAGTAATTGCGATTCGATTTGCACATCAACGAGCGGATGATTGGTAAATAACAACCCATAAGTCGCGGTCAAAACTGCTTGAATCGCTTCAGTTGAATCGGTCAAATTTGCTAAAGGGCGTAATTTCACGTTATTCGAGAGTTCCGGTAACAGATGAGCCATCACAAACAACGGACCTGGGAGGGTCGCACCCACAGTCAAAATTCGTTGACTGGTTTCAAAATTACGGATGCGGTTCACCGCCTGTTGATTGGCCTGTAATAGGGCGGCGGCTTCTTTGGCTGCCAACTTACCAGTTGCCGTTAGCCGAAGTCGATTAGGTTGGCGGTCAAACAAAATGACGCCCAGTTCCGTTTCTAGTTTTTGTAGCCCGCGCGTCACCGTTGGCTGAGTCACGTTCAGCATCGCCGCAGTCTGCGCTAACGTTCCTGTCTGCGCAAAGGTCACGAGTTCTTCTAGCAGATAATTGTCCAGCATTTATAAGTCACCACTTTCTAGTCAAAGTATACGTCACTCGTATACTAGCATGCTTAATTGGTAATTTTCAACCCATCACATTCAGACTATAGTGACACTATCAACTAAACGAAGGATGGTGCGTCATTATGGTTCAAGTTCCAACGATTAAACTCAATAACGGTATTGAAATGCCCCAACTGGGTTTCGGTGTCTTTCAGGTTCCAGACCTGACAGAATGTGAACGGGCCGTCACGAATGCACTCCAAGTCGGTTATCGACTAATTGATACGGCGACCGCATACAGAAACGAAACGGCAGTGGGGCGCGCCATTCAAAAGAGTAGTATTTCGCGAGACGACCTTTTCATCACCTCAAAATTATGGGTCTCTGACTTCACGTATCAACGCGCAAAGCAGGGCATTGACGCTTCACTGACTCGTTTGGGTTTAGATTATCTTGATTTATATCTCTTGCACCAACCCTACGGCGACACAATGGGCGCTTGGCGTGCATTAGAAGAAGCCCAACAGGCCGGCAAAATTCGGGCCATTGGCGTATCAAACTTCTACGCCGATCAACTTAAAAACCTCAAATTAACAATGACCACTCCACCAGCGGTTAATCAAATTGAGGTTAACCCTTGGTATCAGCAATCAACCGAAGTTGCCTTTAATCAATCTGAAGGCGTTCGGGTTGAGGCCTGGGCGCCGTTTGCAGAAGGTAAGCACGAAATTTTTAAGAACCCAACCCTTGCAGAGATTGCTGCCAGCCATTAAAAGACAACTGGGCAGGTCATTTTACGCTGGTTACTTCAACGTGGCATCACTGTGATTCCTAAATCGGTTCACCGAGAACGGATGATTGAAAACATCGCCGTTTTTGATTTTGAACTGACGCCGGATGAGATGACGACCATCACCACTTTAGATCGCCGCGAAAGTCAATTCTTCGATCACCGTGATCCAGTCACGATCGAGCAGATTTTCGGTTCTAGTCTGCGTCAACTCAAGGAGGATAATTAACTATGAGTACAGCACCAACGATTCAACTCAACGACGGTAACCAAATTCCCGCAATCGGCTTTGGCACGTTTCAAATTCCAGCTGATGGATCAACTTATCAAGCCGTCAGTAAAGCCTTAAAAGCGGGGTACCGCCACATTGATACCGCCGTCGCATATTTCAACGAAACCGAAGTTGGCCAAGCCGTTCGAGATAGTGGGATTCCTCGAGATCAACTCTGGATCACCAGCAAACTCTGGCTTCAGGATTATGGCGTAGAACCCGCAACTCGTGCTATTGATCTGTCACTTAAAAAGTTAGGTTTAGATTATATTGACCTATACCTGATTCACCAACCATACGGCGACGTTCCAGGCGCTTGGCAAGCGATGACGACCGCTCAAAAAGCCGGTAAAATTCGCTCGATTGGGGTCTCAAACATGACGCCAAAAATTTGGCAACAATTCGTGCCCGCATTTGACGTTAAACCCGCCGTTAATCAGGTGGAATTCAACTCGTTGTTCCAGCAAACTGAGCTCCGAAACTTGATTGCAACCGATAACGTGAAATTGGAGGCTTGGGCACCCTTGGGACAAGGTAACCAAACTTTGTTGACCAACCCGGTGATTACCAGCTTAGCTACTAAATACAACAAAGATGCTGGCCAAATCATTCTTCGATTTGAAAACCAACTTGGCGTCATTGTACTACCCAAGTCAACTCACCAAGAACGGATTCAAAGCAACCTTGATCTATTTGACTTCACATTAACGGATGCCGAAATGGCTCAGTTAACGGCGTTAGATACCGGTAAGGGGCGCCATGATCCGGATGCACCTGGCGTTCAAGAGATGCTGTCGGCCTATGATGTGCACGCTAACGATTAACTCACTAATTCGGCTCAACTAAAAAAACGAGTCTAAACAGTGCTCCGTGATGGGGCATGTTTAGACTCGTTTTTTAGTTACTCACGCATTGTCCCTTCTGGAAAGCTCAGGTGATACAAGCGGCTAATAATCGTATCCCAAAGGTTCTGGGTAGTCGCTTGTTTAACGTTGAGAATCTTTTTTTGCGCAATTGGGCTCAACTGACTAATCGCGTCCGAGACCAAATGATGCATGCCATCCGGATTAATAATGATCAAGTCAGTTTTAGCATCCGCCAGCACTGATTGTACCCGACCGGTCGGATAATGATCATCATTGAACGCCACGACTCGAGCGCCGTACTGCGTCAGTCGCCTAACCAACGAGGCCTTGGTTGTCCAGTCGATGACTACAATCAACCGATTCTTCAAAACCTGTCTGTACAGCACGCGTTGTTTAATTTGGTCATCATGCAGTGGTACTGATTGCTTCGGTTTAATGCGAAGCGGTTTGTTCTTAGCGAGGAGTTTGGGAAGAATCCGCTGATTGAGTGTCGTATCCTGACCAATTTGAATTTGCTCTTGGTGCGCCAACTGTTCAAGTTCCGTTAACGTGGTCGCATTAATTGCATTTGACTGCTGATAATGGGTAGAAAGCTGCCGAATCAACGGTCGAAGTAGCGTTAATACCTGAGCAATGTTTTCTTGATCAACTAAATCGGTCACCATAACAACGTGCGCTTCTAATGGCAAATACCGTTCAAAATAATCGGCCAAAACTTGCCTGTCCATCTGTCGCAATAACTGGCGACACTGCCACGGTGCCAAGTGATTGTTACGATACAGCAGTTGCAATAAATCGCGATGCCGCTTGTCACGCCGCTGCTGCAATTCTTCGTTGGCTTGAAGAAAGCGGCGTAGGAGTTTCTTATATTGATTTCGTAAATTTCGATAATCGCCATTGAGTGCATCAATGACCATCGTGAGTTCATTGTTGGCTAACACTCGATGTAGGTCTTGGTAGGTGGCATTCAGTTGTTGATACTGTTCCTTTAACCGATTATGGCGATTACCAATTCGGTCACGCTGACTAAGGAGTTGACCATTTTGCTGTTGGACTTCCGTTAGCGCCTGCGTTAACTCATCGATATCGGCTTGATGCTGTTGCTTGGTCACGTAATCAGTTTGAACGCGTAATTGCTGCGCTTTTAGCTGTTGTTCAGCAGTTTGTCGTTCACTTTGTTCACGTTGAGTGGTCTGTTGGGCCCTTACCAATGCTGACTTTAGGCGCCGATTTTCCTGCATCTGATGAGCAAGTTGCGTTTTAAGCGTTTGTTCTTGAGCCGTTGCGCGTTTAAGTGCTTTTTTAAGTTGCCGAACTTGCTTCTTCAAGGCTGCATCCGTTGAAGTTGGCGTAGATTCAACGATTGGCTCAGTTGGGGTTTCCGTTGAATCAGTTATCGACTTTTCTTGTCGTTGTTGAAGCAGGGCCTTAGCGCGTTCCTGTGGGCTAAGCCGAGTTTGCTGGGTTGTTTGAAAATGGCGATTATAGCCGGCAATGACGTTTTTGGTGTTCACAAAGCGGACCTCCAGTCTCTATCGAACATACGTTCTTAAATAGCTAATTTAAGCATACCATGTTCACCTAAAAATACAAGCGAACAGGTTGCCAGCAATTAAATCATGAACAAAAACCAATTTTGTCATTTTATGAAACATTCCATGCTCAATATACCGACTTGTCTTGAAATGAAATCATTTTGCAACACAAATCGGAGGTAAACTCATACAATGTTGACGAAACCAATTACAGCTTAACGCATTCAAAAATTAGTTCACAAATGGAGGGTGAGCAACATGGCAAAACAAATTCCACAAAAATCAAGACGCGTCATCTCTGCGATTCATTTAAATAAGGATGAAGCAGGTGAACTAACCCTAAATTTGACTCATGAATACCAGTGGCGAACCGGCTCACACACCTATTTTGCGAATGGAGAACCTGCCAAAAACGCCGAACCATCAGTTGGCACAATTGCGATTGCCAAGACTTACCACGGGGATAAGCGGGTCATCATCGTTGACTCAGCCTTGGTTACCAAAGAAGATGTTTCCCTTAATAAACTCATTCAGGCCAATCGGTTACGCCGGATTATACAATACACGGATGAAAAATTACCGCCAGCGCTCGTCGATCAACTCAACCAGTATTTAGCTTCTCGAACGCGTTCACCTGAAGCCGAAGTTGCTCAAAATCATCCCGAGCGCGATTAATTGACTTTAACTAATAATCATTCTATTCTAGCTGTGCAATATTGCGAAACTGTCGTCAACCCAGAAAGGGGCCATTTTGATGAAAGCTAACAAAGTTGTTGTTTTAGGCGGTGGCGTTTTAGGAAGCCAAATTGCCTATCAGTCCGCATTTTCAGGTATTGATACTGTTATTTACGACATTAATGATGCCGCTATCGCCGCCGCTCAGCAAAAACTCGATCAGTTTCCGGATCAGTATGTGCATGATTTAGGAGCAACGGCCGAACAATTAGCTGAAACCAAGTCGCGGTTATCATTAACGCTGGACTTAGAATCGGCCATTACCGGTACTGATGTTATCGTTGAAGCCGTTTCGGAACGACTTTCAATCAAAGAGTCGCTTTATAAGAGTTTAAAACCCTACATTGGTGAAGAAACGCTGTTGTTAACCAATACGTCAACGTTACTGCCAAGCCAACTGATTGGGTTTGCGCCTAACCCCGACCGCTTCTTAGCAATGCACTTTGCCAATCAAATTTGGGTGCATAACGTGGCCGAAATCATGTGGGCCCCAACTACGCCACAAACGACGATTGATGATGCGACCGACTTTGCGAAACAGATCAAGATGCTGCCAATCCTCATTCAAAAGGAAACGTCTGGTTACGTCATGAATTCGATTTTCTTACCGATGATCAACGCCGCCTTATTCCTATGGGCCGACGACGTTGCTGATCCACAATCGATCGATAAAAACTGGATGGTTAGTATGGGTGTTGACCGGGGACCGTTTGGCTTCCTAGATATCATGGGACTGAACACCGCGATTAATATTGAGAAGGGGTTCCTCGCCAACACCAACGATGAGCGTTATCAACGCATTATCGATAAGCTGCAGATACTAGTTGATGCTGATCAACTGGGCGTTGCGACCGGGCAGGGGTTCTATCACTATCCGGAGCCGGAGTATCAGGCTGCGGCGTTTACTCAGGTAGAAAATTAGTGCTTTTTGCTTAAATCATAGCTAAAAAAAACCACCATTACATCTCCCAATCCTAAAGATGTAATGGTGGTTTTTAAAATGGCTCAAGAAATGAAGGTCAGGTAACTGAGCAGTCGTAATCCATGCGTTCATGAACATGTCATTTTCACTTGAGCTACACGGTTTAAATTAACGACTTAGCATCCGTTTACCCATCCAATCCGCTGCCAAAGCGCTGGCTGTATCATTTTGATCGTTTACGCAATGAGTGTTGCCCGGAAAATCAGCGTAGTATTTATCCGTTGATGAACATAAATCATAAATTCGTTTTGCACCTTCTACCCCCAAAATAGGATCCTCATGGGAATGGATAATCAGCAATGGTACCGTGATGTTATGAAGATCATCGGTAATGTCTTGGGCTGTTGATATTTTTGAGCAAGTCTCTAAGTCATCAACATTGAACTTACGCAAAAAACCATTTAAGTAGAAGTTGTCGTGTCCCGCCCATGGATGCTTAGTTAGGGTATCCGTTTTGTCAGTTCCACCTCGTGAGATTACACCACAAATGTCGTCATTCAATGCGCAAGCAGCCTGAGTTGCCAGGAACCCACCGTAGCTCATACCGTAAAGTGCAACTTTATCACCAACACGATCATCAGCACGAACATAATCAATGACATTTTTGACAGCGGTTACATAATTATCAACACCTAAATACATCTGTTTAAAGTATAACGAAACCCCTTGACCTGGTCCATCAAAGATAATGAAGGGGATACCTCTATCATAAAAATAATGTGCAATAAAGTAGTTTTCTTCTTTAAATCCGGTTGCCCCAGGAATGAATACTAAGACAGGCGTATCTGGTTTGCAATCGTCAGGAATACCATAGTAAGCTTCCATCGTTTTATCCTCAAATGGAATATCAATTACTGAAACATTATCCGGGCCAAGTTTCAGATATTTTTGAAATGATGATACCAATTTATGATACACCGTTAATTTTTCATCAGTAATACCTGGTAATCCATAGTCAGCAACTCGATAACAGGCACTCGCTCTCAAATAAAAATTAGCAGCAGTGACCAAATTATCATCCTGCTCCATTTGTTTAGCATAATTGAGCCGTCGATCACCAATTTCGGTGGCAACATCAACAAAGTCCTCTCGTTTACTTTCAGGCGTCAACTCAAAAGTCGATCCCACACAGGTGCAATCACATTCGGTACGTTTTGTTAATTCAAGAAAGTCTTCAATATCCATTTTGGAGCTAATCATGCGTCCTGGATTTTGCGCAGCAGGTCGTACTCTAATTGTTGTCATAATATTAACCTCAAATCAAAATATTTTTAGTACACCGTACGGTAGTTTTATAGTACACCGTACTAAAAATATCGTCAAGCATCTTTTTTGGTGTTTAACGTTATCAATATTTGCTAAAATATACTCACGGAGATGATTCTTTGAAAAATACAAAAATAAAAATTAGTAAAAAAGCCTCTGAATTATTTAACGAGAAGGGGTACAACAATGTAACGCTACGTGAAATTGCCGCCGCGGCCGGAACTACAATCGGTAATCTAACGTATTACTTTCCTCAAAAAGATGATTTGTTAGCTTCGCTTCAGGAACAAGCAGAAAATCAGTTTTTATCTGAAGTAGATTTTACTGCTGAGCCAATCGCTGTTTTAACACAATTGCTTCAATCATTTTTTGAAGCGGAACAAAACGAAATTGATAACCCATATTACTACGAAAACATTCCCGAATTTTACCAAGACTCCAAAAAAGCACGTGACAATATAGAACGTTTTAGAGCCCGTTTGCTGTTGCAATACAATCAAATATTCGATTTTTTAAAAAATAACGATATTCTCAACTCCGAATACTCAACAGATGCTTATCAAAATCTAGCCTACCTATGTGTCTTTTTACCTACTTTTTGGGTATCAAAAGCCGCACCATTTCATGCAACAGATTTTCCTAAAATTCCAATTACAAAATCAGTGTATGAGTTACTCAAACCATATGTAACGAAAGATTACCGACATATCTATACTGAAATATACATGCGCTTGTCACAAGTCAAACCGAATCAATTTTAAACAGATATAAAACACTACTAGGTACTTCGGTTAAAAACTTTCAATAACCGTTACCCGTTTTATCTAATTGAAAAAAATTCAAAGCGTCACTAAAAACAACCATTGGTTCATCGATGGTTGTTTTTAGTGACGCTTTTCAGATTAATTTTATAAAAGTAGCGTGAGAAAACACATCAGTGGTTCGTGAGCTTTACCCCGAAGTAATAATGCCACTGAAGTTAACAGCTACATAAAACAATGGACCTTGTTTATATTAGTTATCATGCAACCGATTCAACGCATCCCGCTGCTTCGTATCCACCACGTGGGTGTACAACCCGGTCGCGCTAGTCGAGCTTTGGCCTAATTGAGTGGCCACAAGGTGCTCATTCTTCGTTTCAAGGTAGAGCTTCGAGGCTAACGTGTGCCGCAGTTTGTGTGGCGTGATTCGCACGTGGTTGAAGGCTTGTGAGTATTTGGCGACCAACAACTCCACCGTTGCGGTTGTGATGCGGCGAGGGGTTTCCGTGCCCTTAGTTAAAAAGAGGGCTGGCGTTTGAGTCGTTGCCTGATACCGGATTTGGCGGATATCCAGATATGGCTGAACGTAGGGGAGCACCCATTTAGCGATGGGCACTGAATCCCACTTACCACCTTTTCGCCGAACGGAAACCGTGGCCGCTTTGACGCTAAGGTGCTTCACATCCATATTCGTCAATTCGGATACCCGGATGCCAGTTCCCAGCATCAACGCGTTAATGGCAACGTCGCGTTCGCGATCCCGCTGATAATAACGTTGCTTACGCTCGTTATCTAAGGTCTCACCATAACCGGATTGAATGTAGTTGAGATAGTCAACATCCGTGTGACCCATCATCAACTGATCCTTGATGTGCCGCGCCCGAGTCGCATAGGTTTCACTATCCTGCACCAAGGCAATTTTCTTCATGACATTCCGGTAAAAGTAGGGCTCGCCCTCGGCATTTTCCGATTCTTCGGTCAAATACCGAAAGAGGGCCGATAACGCGTTCAGCGAACGGTTAACCGTTCGCCGAGATAACGCGCCTTCCGGATGAGCAGCAGTTTGCTTCCCACGATTTAATAGGTAGGATTTGTATAATTCCATATCCTGCTTCTTAAACGTGGCCAACTCCTCAAGCGTGACTTGAGCAGGCGTCGATGCCTGACTAATGCCAGTATCGATCATCCAAGCAAAGAACCGGTGAAACTCGTTTAAATACTGATACAACGTCGCCGGCGACAGCGGCACGGTTGACTTCGTTAAATAGTAGTCACCAACGTAATCGGGCAACTTTGCTACCAGGGCGTCGTTGTGCTTCACATAGCTGGCCTGATCCATGTTGCCACCTCCAAAAATGGTTTGTTAACCGAACTTGAGTTCACCTTTTATTATAGCATATTCAGTCAGTCAGCACGGTTGCTAAACCGAGCATTGACGCTTGAAGTTAGCGCAAACATATTTTGTCGTTTCATCTTAGTTACCGCTACTAAACTCGCATCCAGCGAAATCCATACTCCAATTCTGAGAATTTCTCATCAACCGCTAACGTCCAGTTGAGTGATGGGAACCGCCAGTTTATCTAAACTGGCGGTAATGAGTATTTAGGGAGGTAACTGTACCGTGAAACGACTGATTATGATTATCGTTGCAATATTAGTACTACTTGGCATCAGCATTAATATCATCGCACCGGCTGCTGAAGCGACGCCCAAGCCGCGGACCACACCGACACTTTATCTTCACGGTTATGGTGGTGGACCCAAATCAATGGCATTTTTAATGAATCAAGCTGTCGATCATGCCCGGGCGCAGTCTGCGTTAGTGGCAACCGTCAGTCCGACGGGTCAGGTTCAACTTCGCGGTGACTAGCGGGCGCACAACCGTCATCCGCTGATTCAAGTGATTTTTACCGATAACCATACTCGCGATGCCAAACAGTTAAGCCGATGGTTACGCAATGTGCTGGTGGCATTACAAGCGCGGTACCAGTTTAAACAATTCAACGTGGTTGCCCATTCGCTGGGTAACAGTGCTGTACTTCAGTACCTACTTCAAAATAGCAACAATCCTAAACTACCGCAGTTAGCCAGATACGTCGCCATTGCCGGCAACTTCGATGGCATTCCCGGTCAACACCGGCACCAACATCCCAACCGAATTTTACCAAGTGGACGACCAACCTGGGAAACACCGGCTTATCAAGCCGCGATGACTCATCGAGACCAACTCCGGCTTCAACACACCCGGATCCTTAATCTTTATGGCAATCTTGCGGATGGAAGTGATTCAGATGGTAAGATTCTCAACGCCAGTTCTCGGTCACTCGGCTACCTCGTTCGAGACCGGGTCGGCAGTTACCACGAACACGTCTTTTATGGCGTCCACGCCCAACACTCACAACTACGACGCAATTCACAAGTTGCCGAGATGACGGACACTTTCTTGTGGCAGTCTCAAAATTAACGAACCCTTAACAAGCTCGTATGATACACTAAGAAAAAGAAATGACGTTAAAAAGGGGATCAGACAATTGAAAGTAACGGTTATGTTAGTTGAAGATGAAGTCGGGTTACGGTCTTACCTGCAGTCCGAGTTAAGCTTTGAAGACTACAACGTGATTGCCGTCCCGGATGGTGAAACTGCTTTAAGTGAATTTGCGGCCCACCCGGATGACATCTCACTCATTATTTTAGACTGGATGTTGCCCGGCATTGATGGGTTGGGCGTTATTCGCAAACTCCGCCGCCACTACGACGTGCCCATCATGATGATGACCGCTCGTGATTACGTTGGTGATAAGGTATCCGGCCTAGATGCCGGCGCCGATGATTACATCACCAAACCCTTTGAAACCGAGGAACTTCTCGCCCGAGTTCGGGTGATTCTCAGACACAATAATCAACGCAATATCACCAATAAAAAATACCGAGTCGGGGACCTCGAACTCGATATCAAAACCCGTCAGGTCCTGTATCAGGGAACCGAAGTACAGTTGACTCAACGCGAGTTCGATCTACTGCTCACGTTCATGCAACATCCAGGAGAAGTTTTGACCCGTGACGACTTACTGGACGATGCTTGGGGCACCAGCTTTGAAGGGCAAGTCAACATTGTGGACGTTTACGTGCGGTATTTACGCAATAAAATCAACCCCCAACTCGATGGCCAGTTGATTGAAACCGTTCGCGGCGTTGGGTATCGGCTAAGGAGTGCTGACGAGCATGAAGCGTAAACTACTCAATACTAGCGCGGCCCGAATCACCAAGGTATACGGGCTACTCCTACTCGGCATCACGTTGATTCTCAGTATCACGATCGTTTCAGTGGTGGGGTATAAACAGTACCGGCTAGAGCGTCAACAAGCGGTTGGCGTTGCCAGAGGACTGAAGCGATCGTTTATCGCCAATCGTAACGATTGGTTTTGGTGGCGCTTAGGTAATTCGACCGATACCCACAACACCTTCGTTCGCATTCAAGTGACGCCCACGAAGAAGAAGGCCTATGCCTTGAAGTCACCGCGAACGAAGCGTTTTTTAACCCAGCAACAAACCGGTAAAACTCACCGGCTCAGTGACAATATCAGTTATTCGTCCAAAGTTGGTCTCTACTACCACGTGAGTGCCACCGATGAGGATCGCGATAATGGCATCACTCACGTCCAATACGACGTCTGGTTGAAGTTGAACGGCGTCATTTACCTCTTATGGCTCCTGATTCGGTTAATTCTACTCATTGTACTTGCGTTCTTCGCACTTGGTATTTGGCTAATCTACCTACTGGCGCGTCAGTTAAACCGGCCACTAGCAGACTTAACCGAAACCACCAAAGCTATTAACCACGATCTCTCCAACCAGTACCAAACGCAACTGCCAGTTCCCGAATCGCCGCAAGAAGTGCACGATCTAAGTCAGGCGTTTAATCAGCTACTGGCATCGTTGAACCAACAGGCAAGGGCGGATCGGGAGTTCGTGTCAAATGCCTCCCATGAGCTCAAGACCCCGATCGCAACGATTCGTGGTCACGTGTCACTGATTAAGCGGCGCGGTAAGGCGCATCCGGAAGTCATTCCCAGTTCCCTTGAGTTCATTGATCAGGAATCAGAACGGATGCAACGATTAGTGCAAAGTTTACTGAAACTGTCCCGCGCCAATCAGCTGACATTAGTGACGGCCCCCGTTAACGTTAGTCAGCTCGTAACGAACACGGTGGATGGCTACGGCGCTTCGCTCTCTCAAGACGTTCTCGTTCACGTTGCGTCTGATATCGTTGCCGAAGTCAATGCTGATAGCGTTGAGCAAATTTTAGTTAGCCTGCTAAACAACGCTCAGAAGTACTCACCGGCCCAATCGACGATCGTCGTTGGATTGACCAGTACGCCACACAGCCTCCAACTCAGTGTGACTGATCAAGGGCGGGGGATTGATGACGACCAAAAAGCACATATCTTTGATCGGTTCTACCGTGCTAAAACGGTGCGGTCAACCGTTGAGGGTAATGGTTTGGGTCTGGCCATTGTGCAACAACTTGTGATCCTGCATCATGGTCAGATTGAAGTCAGCGATAATCATCCGACTGGGACTAAGTTCGTCATTAAACTACCAATTTAGGGGATTGAACATCTCCAAATGCGTTGGATTCTGCAAATTAGAATTCAACGCATTTTTTTGACGTTCTGTGCAACATATTTTACCTACAATTCAGATGCGACCTTGCATTTTCTGAGAATCCTGCTAAACTAGATATTTGTTAGCCTGCTAACATAAATTAATTTCTAAGGAGACGTGTACCTCAATGGCAACAAGTCAACAATCTGAGCAAATTCCAATCAAAGTCATCGGTGCCATCATTGCCACCGGTCTCATGTCGTTTTGTGGCGTCATCATTGAAACCGCAATGAATATTACCTTTCCAACATTAATGCGAGAATTTAACGTTGCCACCAATCTCGTCCAGTGGATGACAACGATTTACCTCCTCGTTGTGGCCGTTATGGTGCCGCTTTCGGCAACTTTAAAACGACGCTTCAAAATGAAACAGCTCTTTTTAACTGCGATCACCCTGTTTATCATCGGGGTCATTTTAGATGGCATTGCGCCCGCATTTTGGGTACTGCTTCTCGGTCGGGCTGTCCAAGGTCTTGGTACCGGGATCGCGCTACCGCTCATGTTCAACATCATTCTTGAACAGGTCCCACTCGCCAAACGGGGGACGATGATGGGGGTCGGCACCTTAATCACCGGGGTTGCGCCCGCTATCGGCCCAACCTTTGGGGGGATCGTTGTGGCAACCTTAGGCTGGCGTTACATCTTTGCGTTTTTAATGCCACTTTTGATTATTGCGTTGCTTTTAGGCATCTTTTGCATTCAACAAAAAGTGCCCACCAGTGCCGCAACCATCGATCAGCTTAGCGTTATCTTCATCATCATTACGTTTGCTGGTTTGATTTTCGGGATCAGTAACCTTGGTAGCCAAGCCTTTTTAAGCTTATCTGTTGGCGGGGCACTACTAATCGGCATTATCGGCCTCGGTTTATTTATCGCGCGAAGCCGTCAACTTAAGCAATCCATCTTAGATTTAAAGCTATTCAGTAACGTTGATTTCAGACGAAACCTCATTTGCTTCTGTCTGATTCAAATGGCTGCACTAGCACTGTCATTCTTACTGCCAAACTATATCCAACTCGTGAACGGGCAAAGTACCTTGATGGCAGGACTGTTAGTCTTACCCGGGGCCGCACTTGGCGCCGTCTTGGCACCAATCAGTGGTCAACTTTACGACCGGCTTGGCGCCAACTTACCACTCCGAGTGGGATCCGCATTGACCGTCATTGGCATGCTGGGACTCTGGTTGTGGGGCCACCACCTCAATGACGTGATGATTATTGGCCTCTACATGTTCTTCATGTTCGGAATGGGGCTCCATTACGGTAACCTGATGACCAATGGCTTGCAGCATTTAAGTGCGAGTCAAAATAGCGATGGCAATGCCATTTATAACACGGCGCAACAATTCATGGCCGCTTTAGGGACCAGCATCTCCGCTGCCATCGTCGCAACGAGCCAGGCCCATGCCGGTAGTCAAGCAACGCTAACTGCCGCTGGTTCCTGGAACGCTTTTGGCCTATTTGCTATCTTGTTGATCATCGAATTTGGGTTGATTATTTGGACAACGACTCGGGAAAAGGCCAATGTAGCAACAACAACGCACTAAGCAATCAGCTACTTCGCACAAAAATAAAGGTTCATTGAATGTCATCTGTCGACATTCAATGAACCTTTATTTTTGTGTTGCCTTCAACCGCCCGTTACCATTGGCCGTCCTTATCACCTCCCGTGGTATGGGTGGGGTGCATCAGCGTGAAAATTCATATACAAATGACTCAAACGGGCGACTTCGATGTTGGTAAACCAGTGGTTCAGGGGCCAGTCGGTAGGCAATCGTCTTCGACAAGAGGAGGCCCTGTGTCCGATCAAGCTGGTTGGTCACGCGAATTTGGTAGTGGCCAACTGGAATCGTATGTGGATACACAAGTGCGCGTTGGGTTCGCAGTAAGTGATAACGTTGATGCGTTTTTTCGTTTA
>NZ_BAABMI010000030.1:0-24204 GCF_054785195.1 Secundilactobacillus muriivasis
GAAACGGCCATTTTACGAGCCGCCACGTTAAGCCTAACGCGTTGCGAAACCGTTTCGTGGGCCGCAATCGGCGTTCGTTTCGCATCGAACTGTAACGATAACTGACTCATCTGACTCGCTACCATAACTTTATTTGGTCGCGGTAGGGGTACACTTTCAGTAACGTACATCCCCGCCAAACCAAGACCGAGCACCCCAGTCACAATCATCCGTCGTCTTAACGACCACGCTTCTCGAATCGGCGTCACATCTGGTAACCGCATCGTACTGATCAATAGAAGCAGTGGCGCAATCGCTTGACCATACCGTGGTTCACTTTCCCAAAGCAGGGTGTGAAAGGCGATGTACCCCAACGCGGTTAAAATTGCGAGGGTCATGATTGGATCATCGTGTCGCTTAGGTTGGCGCCAATACCGAAGACATTTGATAATGGCTAATAAATCCAACATGATGAACCCGATTCTCATGATTGTCGAACCGATAATGCTTAGCGGGGCCTCAATGTGTTGATACCAAGCGGGGGATGAAACCAAACCACCCGTATAAGCCGATTGAAGCCGCGTCACGTTCAATAAAATAGCCGCTTTCAATCCCCAACGTTTCACGACACCCCAGACACCCAGTTGTTTGAGTCGAGCGGGGAGAGCGTGATTGAGGTACGTTTGTCGTTGCTGAATGTTTGGCAGTTGGCTAAGCTTTTGAACATCACTAAAGTTGTATTTGCCCGAATAGTTTGGGTTATATCCCATCCAGATCCAGTGCATCGTTGGAAACTGTTCGGTTGGGCGAGCGGTAAAGTGACCAGCGCGTTTTAAACCGGCTGACGTTGGGATCATCAGCGCAAATGCCAGCATGATCACTGCAAACGGGACCCAGTAACGTTTAAGCATCTTACGGCTCCGAATTGCCAGCACGATAACGGCTAGTACAACCGCAACCGCCATGACGATTAGATTAGGCTTGATCACGCCACCCAAAACAATGTCCACGAGTAAGGCGATGCCGAATAACCACCGTTGTCGAGTTGAGTAGTGGGGCCATCGTAGTAAGATGTTGAACGCAATGCTCAAACATAGTAACGTGGGCACATCTGAATAAAAGACCTGTAAGTAGTAAGTGTACGCAAACGGACTCACTAAGAAGAAGCCCGCTAGTGTAACCACGGCTGCTTGGTGCTTCGTTAAGTAACGCACCGTCCAGAGCGACATCGCAATTAAGCTATCCAGTAAAATCAATGAGATTACATGAATTGCGGTGGTTGTGCCAATATGAACCAGACTAGCAAGTTTTAACCAGCCCGCCAGTAACACCGTTAACGGTACGTTGTTGGGGAAGCGCCAAAAGTACAGTGAACTGCCCCAATCATAATGGCCGGCGCTGAGCTGCTCTGCTTGATAAATGACCCGAAACGGATCGTGAAAAACCGAAGCGGGTAAGAAGTTCAACACAAACAATTGAACTAAGACCATTATCACAAACGCAATCACAATCAACCGGTTGACCAATTGCGCTGACAACTGGTTGACTCGCTGAATGTACCAACGGTGACCGGTCCAAACGACCAGACACCCCAGTAAAACTAAGACTGTTGCCTTAAAGTTTTGCGGATAGACAATGTTCGAAAAAATGCCGACCGTAAGTGCAAGTGCTAACAGCAACCCCAGCCAGTTAGACACCGTTCGACGACGTGCCATAAAAATTACCCCCAAATTAAACTACTCCAGCGATGCTGGTTGTTGTGTTGCTTGCTGCGCGACTAGTGTTGCCTGAGGCGCCCAACGTAGATAGCCCCAACGCGCAACTGCCCACCAAGCGATTGCGAGACAAAGTCCGCCTAACACATCCGTCGGGTAGTGCACGAAAAGGTAAATTCGATCAAAGCCCATCATACCGAGCCAGATCACTGAAACCAGTGATAACAGCAATTGCACTTCCCAGTTTTTAAACAGGGGAATCACCACAAATAGCAAGATTAACACTAAGGTTGCCGTCCCGGTGGTGTGGCCACTGGGAAAGCTAAAACCACCCTGTGCGACTAACTTACCGATAGGACGTGCGCGGTGCAGCAGGTATTTGCCAAGATAGGTCCATCCGCCGATCCCGGCTTGAACAATGACTAGCCAGCCGGTGGTGAACCAGTCACGGTGCCAGGCAAAGTAGCCCATGATGAGTAAACTCACTAACAGGTTTGCGACTGGCGTTCCAAACGCCGCTAACATCGCAAAAAAGTGCGTGCGCTGCGGTGAGGCCAGCGGTCGAACCGCTTGTTGAATTGGTTGATCGATTGCGGTCAACCAACCAGCGTGAAGGCCCACCCCGACTGCGAGACTTAAAAAGATGAGTAGCGCCACGATGCCGGCAATCAGCCAACCGTGGTTACTTGATTTCGTTAACATTTGACTCAATTCCTTTTCTTCGATTTTGGGCACGTTGCTTCAACGCCATGATGGCGGCAGGCAAGAGAGAAATCACCACGATGGCAATCATGATCAATTCAAAGTGGGCCTTAACGACTGGAATGTTGCCGAAGAAGTAGCCCGCCAAAACAGCAACGCTGACCCAACTGATACCACCTAACACATTGAACCACGCAAAGCGACGGTACGGCATCCGACTGATTCCCGCCGTAAACGGAATCAACGTCCGAATCAACGGCATGAACCGACCGAGAAAAATCGCCCAACTACCGTGTTTTTCAAAAAACGTGCTGGCGTCCTTTAAATACTGTGGTTTAACCCACCGTTGCCACTTGGGCTTCGTCAACTGGTGACCAAAGTGCTTGCCAATTTCAAAGTTAAGTCCATCACCCAAAATGGCCGCGATCGCCAACAAGCCGATTAAAATCACCGGATTCAAACTGTGCGCACTCATGGCGGCGATAGAGCCGCTTAAGAAGAGTAGTGAGTCGCCCGGTAAGAAGGGGCAGATGACCACTCCAGTTTCAATGAAAATAATCGCAAACAGCCCAAGGTAAACAAGGCTGCCGTACTGACTGATAAGGATTGGCAATAAATGGTTCGCATTTAAAATAGATGCAAATAACGTCGTTAGCATAGCGGGTTCCTTCCTTTTCTGCTGATTCGTGGTCAGCAACGTGAATTTACCCTTATTCTAGACACCCCCCAATTCTTTAAAAAGTGGGCTAATCTGAAGCAAAAATAAGAAATTCACAGAAACGGTGGTTTTCCCGAGTTAATGCTCCTATAGGATAGCGTACTTCCGTGAAAAGGCGGCTAATTTTAACTTAAATTTTTACAAAATTTTTTGTACGAATTAAAAATGAGAAATTCACAGGACAAACGCCAACGAGTCAACTAAGATTAATGGGAACGACTATGCTAAACTAATGTTGGCTGTTAGCTAACGAGATCAAAAACAATGAGGTGAACCTAGCATGTCAACCACATTATTATTGGTAGAAGACGAGGAGGGGCTCGTGGACTACCTACGAACTGAACTACAATTTGAAGATTATACCGTATACGTTGCAAATGACGGTAAGACCGCCCTTAGCACGTTTGAAAACTTACGCGGCCAGTTAGACGTGATCCTGCTCGACTGGATGTTACCGAAATTAGACGGACTAGAAGTTTTGCGCCGAATTCGTAAAACCAGCGATATTCCGGTCGTCATGATGACCGCACGGGATTACGTTGGCGATAAAGTTGCTGGTCTAGATACCGGCGCGGACGACTACATCACCAAACCCTTTGAAATCGAAGAACTCTTAGCCCGGCTGCGAGTGATTCTACGACACAAGAAAACGGAAACTCGTCCATCACAGGAGAGTAGTTATCAAATCGATGACCTGATTTTAAACACTAAACTGCGGCAAGTTACCCGCAATAACCAGATCATTCAACTCACCCAGCGAGAATATGAACTGTTGTTGACCATGATCCAACACTCTGGCGAAACGATGAGTCGGGATGATTTGCTCAACACTGTTTGGGGTATCGACTTTGAAGGTCAGCCTAATGTGGTGGACGTTTACATTCGCTACCTCCGAAATAAAATTGATCGCGACTTTAGCGCTAAACTGATTCACACCGTCCGCGGCGTCGGTTACGTGCTGAGTGCCAATTATCAAAGTTAGGGGGCGATGGGGTGACTAAAGCAACACAACCTGTCACAACTGCAAAGGCGATTCAGCGAAACTTTTTCGTTCTTTTCACCCTAGTGACCCTGATGATTGGGATCGCGGTAGTGGGCGTCGTTGGAGTTCAACTCGTGCGCGAACGGCAACAAGAATCCGTACAACTTCTCAGCAGTCTGAAACGCTCGATCATTGACGACCGCCCGGATTGGAATGAGTGGCGTAAGAGCAGCACCATCAACACTAAAAACACCTACGTTCGGGTCCATAACGCTAAAATTGGCAAAGCGCCCGGTACCTATTACTCAAAGGGCACCCAAAAATTTCTCGCTCGAAAACGGATTCGGCTGACTGGGCCGCTCTTTCCGGCCGTTAGTTACGTTAAGGATGCTGGTTTCTTTTACTACCGTGCAGGTACCCGGCTAGGCATCCGCTCAGAAATTTGGTTAAGTCTCAATAACGTCATGACCATCCTACTTTCTGTCATTATGACCGTTGCAGTACTTCTTTTAATTGGGATCACCATTGGTGGCTACTTCATCACGTTGATTGCTCAGAAATTGACTAAACCATTGGCTGAGCTAAGCCAAGTCGCTCAGGCGCAAAGCGAAACCAACAACGATTACGCGGAACCATTACCAACCCCAGCGACCCCCGTGGAGGCCCAGCAACTCGCAACCAGTTTCAACAAATTACTTTCAACAATCAACGCTAAGAATCAGCAGGAAAAAGCCTTCGTTGATAACGCCGCACATGAATTACGTACCCCAATTGCCGTCATCTTGGGGCACAGTAAGTTGATTCAGCGACGGGGCGCCGATCATCCGGAAATTGTGGCGCACTCGGTCGACTTTATTACCGATGAAGCGACGCGGATGCAGCAGTTGGTCAACCAGCTACTGGTATTATCCCGAGCCGACCGTGCCCAACCAGAATTAAGCTACATTAATCTATCCGATATCGTGTTCGAAACAGTCGAAGAAGAACGGGCGGTGCTCCCGCAGACGATTTCGGTCACCGGCGACCAAGCGGCCATCGCTTACACCAACGCGGACAATGTTCAACAGATTCTCCGAGCATTGATCGATAATGCAGGTAAATACTCGCCAAAGGATAGTTTGATTCAGGTGCAATTAACCACGACCGCAGCCAACATTACGCTTTCAATCAAGGATCAGGGTCCCGGCATTCCCGCCGATGAACGCGAGCACGTTTTCGACCGGTTCTACCGAGGCAACGATGCTCGAGATCAACGAATCGACGGTACTGGGTTAGGCCTGTCAATTGCGAAACGGTTAGCCACCTTGAACCGGATTGGGTTGAGTTTGGCACCCGTTGAACCCACTGGAACGGTGTTTACGTTGACGTTTGCTAATCCGAAACAGGGGATGGCTGATTCAACATCGTCAAATGGTGAGGTTAGTAAATAAAAAAGCCTTGAAGAAAAATTCTTCAGGGCTTTTTTGCTGTCGTTTGTGTCCAGCGTAGCATTCTGCTATTAAGTTTGTGAAGTGTGGTGATTTGCTTGAACTGTCGATTCCGGTAGTCAACTAGGTTCCTGCTGTGGGGCCGGCCTGAGCCAAAAGGCGGTCTCAGTCCTCGACTTGAAGCCTCGCCAAAAACCGTGCGAGTCTTCAAGTCGTCCCCGATAATTGGCGGTTGTTGGAAGGTCGTCAACAACCACCAATTATCGCGACACAGCAGCCACCTAGTTGCCTACCTCCATCTCACATTGCACAATTCGGCACTATTGCAGATCATCTCAAGTGCTTAATTGCACGGTTTGCGGCAGTATTGCAACGACAGAATTAATCATCAGTCAACGCTTCAGAATCGTAGCAGATGTCTGAATGTCAACGTAACTGCATTAAGTTCACGTAAACGGAGCACATGACTGGCTGATTTAGTCCTGCGCAATCTTTGACCGTTGCAGTTACTGAACATTGACCACGATTGTTTCTGCAGTTGTTGAGTTACCATTCAACGTGGCTGTCACGCAGTTTCGTCAACTTCAGAATGTGACATTTGGCGGTTCCGGTCAACTACAGCGCACCATGTAGCGGGAGGCGGAGGCGCGCGAGGCTCAGCAGTGTCGGTATGCCTTAAGCAGTCGTGGTCCGTGGGGTTCGGGCCGCGAGTGCTTTAGTCATACGCGGGTCCGGAGAGATCCGGCATGGGCGCTTTTTGCCCATTCCTAGCTCGTAGGCCCGCCACTGCGTTCCAGCCTCGCATAGCGCCGGAGTCTCCCGCGGCATCTTCCCACTATATAAAACCAGAATCATTTCACAAACTATACATGTTTACGCTGGACACAAACGACAACTCCAAAAACGATAAATCATGCCAGAATACAAAGTGACATTAATTAGTTAATCTTTTTGTTTGCGCAAGCAAATAAAAAGATGCTATACTATCGTCGAACTTGAAAGGAGGAGCACGGGATGGGAAAGGTTCGTCGTTGGCTGTGTCTGGTTATCTTAGGACTATTTTTCTTCATGATCATCGTGGACGGGAGTATCGTCACAATCGCGATTCCAGTGTTGGCACAGGCTTTTCATGTCGGTACCGCGCAGGCTAACTTGATTATTGGGGTTTATTTGATCGTCATCAGCGCTTTATTATTACCGTTTGGTCAATTGGGTAATCGGTTTGGGCGCATTCGACTCTTTCAATTCGGCATGATTGTTTTCCTATTAGGATCGTGGTTTTCGGGTAGTGCACAGTCGCTCAGCATCATCCTGCTAGCCCGGGGCATTCAGGCCGTGGGCGCCAGTATGGTCATGGCCAATAGTTACGCCATCGTCACGGACATGTTTCCGCGAAATGAACTGGGCCGGGCGTTTGGGATCGAGAGCGTATTTATTTCGATGGGCGCGTTAGCTGGACCGGGACTGGGGGGCTTATTGCTTCACTACTGGGGCTGGCCGTACATTTTTTGGTGCAACTTGCCAGTGGGAATCCTTTGCGTTAGCGTCGCCTGGTGGTTGTTTGAGCAACAGCCACTACAACCCGTAACCGGACGCTTTGACTGGGAAGGGATGCTGGCGCTGTTGGTAATGGCGACAGCCTTTTATACCATGTCAAGCGTGATGCTGACCCATCCTTGGCTTGCGGGCGGTTTATTCGGTATTTTTCTACTTGGTTTTAGCTACTTTTGGCGGCACGAGCAACGCGTCACGCTGCCATTGTTGGACGTCACGTTACTCAAACAACCAACCCTTCGATTACCAACGCTGGCGGCCTTTTTCAGCTTTATTGCAGCTTACTTTTTCACCCTGTTGGCACCAATCTACCTCCAACTTGTGGTGGGATTGCCCAGTCAAATCGTCGGTGGTATTCTAATGGGCGCACCGATTATTGCTGTTTTTGCTAATCCGTTAGCGGGGGTGTTGACCGATCGTTTTTCGCGCATTCACGTGATGACGGTTGGCATGGGCATTTTGATCATTGCGGGCGTCGGGCTTTTGACGTTGAATGGCGCCCACGAACCTTGGACCGTCCTAGGGTGGTCTGGACTGTCCGCCATTGGGACGGCGTTATTTTCCACCGCCAACAACACCTTTATTATGGGGAGTGCATCGGCGGAACAACGGGGAATGGTTGGGGCGATCACGTCACTGGTGCGTGAATTTGGGCTGGTGCTTGGTACGGTGTTGGTCAGTCTTACTTTTTACGGTAAGTTATCACTGACTGCTGGCAGACCCATTGTCAATGCAATCAGCGTACCCAAGGGACCTTTGCTGGCGGCACAAAGTCTCACTTACGCGCTGGCGTTGCTATTACTGCTGATTGCCATGCGGTATATTAAACGACTTGAAAGGAGGTGACAGTGGGTGTTAACGGATAAGGAGTCGATTGACCGAATTAGTGCAACGTTAAACAGTACGTCGCGACTGACGATAGCTTATTTGGATAACGTGCTGGCACCATTGAATTTAACCGCCAGTAACTACTACTTTATCCTTAAAATTGCGCGGGCGAAAACCTTGACGCAGGAGCAGTTATTTAAACAGATTCAACTCAGCCCAAGTAACGTGACCCGTCGTTTGGATCAACTCATCAACCGGGGATTGATTGAGAAGCAACGTGATCCAAATGACGGTCGGGGCTGGCTGATCAATCTCACAGCTACGGGGCAAGCATTAGTCCCACAGCTCAACCAGATTTTAGCGGACGCAAATGCCGCCATGTTTGACCGCGTGACCACGCAGCAACAAGATCAGTTAGTGACAATTCTGCAACAAATTAGTCAAAACATCGTTGAGTAGGCACTTGGCATAATGGAGGATGATCACCATGTTAAAAGCACTCAGTATCAATGGCGTTACCCAACCGAACTTGATTCTGCCGGATGAGTTCAAAAAAGTGGCCAGTGACACGCGGACCAGAAACGACGAATCCGTTTTGGTGGAGCGGTATCAACGTGACGAGAACGCACAACCCAACCACGAACACGTTACTTTAGTTTGGGGCCAAGATCACCGGTTAATCAGTTTTAATAAGTTTTCATTGGCTGACGATTCCGGCAAATTACCGTCGAAACGTCAAGCTGCCAAGATTGCGTTAGCGACCATGATGGCACTTGACGCACGGTACGCTAGCGAACTCAGCTATATGCGAACCGATTTACTGACCCGGACCTACCTTGATGACAACGAACAACTCGTCACGATTCCAATTCAATGGGTCAAGTTCGCCCACCCAAATGGTAGCTATAACTGGGTATCAGTCGGAGCTGGCGGTCAGGTGATCGAGATGGAACGTGAATCTTACTGGGACTACTTCCTGAGTCGCCGGTCAACTGAAGAGTGGAACTACGACAACTGGGTGCTTGCTTACGAAGGCAAGGGACCACAGCCAGCAGCACCAGAGGCCTTAGCTTAAGGAGGGATCGTTCATGGATAACGAATTCAAGCTGGAACAACTCATTTCGCAGTTAGGTCAGGTCAATGACCGCATCGAACGGTTGGAAAACGTGGACTATATGACGGCGATGTACAAGGGGTACAGTGCCGCTGGGGAAACCGTTGAGGAAATTTTGGACGATATTGAATCATTGCGCGATCAAGCAGATCATTTAACGGTCCAACTTGAGGCGTTGGGGGAACGATTGGACTAGGGGAATAGGGCTAAAAACGCTGATGCGAAACGACAGGCGTTTCACCTTGGCTAATTGATCAGTCACTAAAAAAAGGTTGCCAAAAATGCGGCAGCCTTTTTTGGTGTCTTGACATTGGTATAGCTGAAATTCGAGAAATAGCAAACAATCAGTCGCTTTGAAAAAATCGACTTTCTGGTACGCTTGAAACTATGCTCATATTCCGTACGTTCATTTAGTAGCTGTGCACCAAAATTTATTCGACGGCGAGGTTTCCCATGTTTAATTTTCTTAAGCAAGCGATTATCAACCACTTGGAAAGTGAAGTGAACCTGAAAGGCTTACTCGTGGTTTATTTGGTTGATTTGAATATCGCGCTATTTATTAGTCAATACTTTCTTGGTAGTCGTTGGCCGATGGTGATTGGCGTCCATTTGGTTGCATTGTTTGGTTTGTATGGTGTTTATCACAATAAGCAATTGAAGAAATAGACCTAGTATGAGTGCTTGCCCACTTTATTTCAGTTCCATTCAACACCCGATAACACCTAAAAAATCTGACAGTGAGGTCTTCAATGTTCACAATATTCAATTACATCAAAAATGCACTGATCAACCATTTCAACAGCGAAGTGAACCCGAAAGGCCTACTCGTGGTTTATTTGATTTCGTTGAACCTTGCGCTATTTATTAGCCCATACTATCCTGGTAGGCGTTGGCCGCTGGTGGTTGGAATCCATTTGGCGATGCTGCTGGGTATTTATGGTATCTACCACAATAAGCAACTAAAAAAATAGACGCATGTCCACATTATCACACGTACTAAGATACTTAGAAATTAATATGACACGAGGTCTTCAATGTTCAACTATATCAAAAACACAATTATCAACCATCTCAACAGTGACGTCACTCCGAAAGGTCTCGTTATTATTTATTTGATTGCGTTGAATTTTGCGCTGTTCATTAGCCCATACTTTCCTGGTAGCCGCTGGCCAATGATAACTATGGTTCATTTGGTGACGCTGCTAGGTGTGTACAGTATTTATGTAAGTTATCGTCAAAACCATCCCAAATAATAAGTTCAAAGGGCGCCTTCAAGAAAATCGATTTTCTTGAAGGCGCCCCTTGAACTGCTACTATAAGCTATCCAAAAACAATTTAAAATAAATCAAGTAGGTTATTATCCCAGCATCCACCATAATATTCCGCCACGGATAAACCAACATAAAATTGCAGATACAAAAATAAATGGCCAACGTGAATATCGCCGCATAAAGTTCGATGCCGCGTGGCTTGATGCCGTTTGCTTCAAATTTTCGAGTGATGGCTGCTTTCCATTTGCTAAACATGAGTCACCTCAAACAGTTATTTTCTTTAATTTTAATATAGTTAATATATTCAATTAAATTATTTTTATCCTTGAATTTGATTATCAAAATAAGCCTTCTCAGATTTTTCTGAGAAGGCTTATTGCTTTGCCAACGCGTTATTCAATGAGTCTGTTTTAAATCACGCTATGATCGTTGAGCATGATTTTGCGACTGTGCATTATTTTGACCATAGTAAGCATTTTTACCATGTTTTCGGTAATAGTGTTTATCCAATAAGTATTGTGGTAGTTCAGAGTTATTGTGTATTAATTGCATCGTGTGATAATCTTCTTCTGCCACAACTTCAAGAACCTTGGCGTTATAAACGGCCTTAGCCGGTGTTGGCCCCCATGCAAACGGCCCATGTTGACTAACAAGTGCAGCGGGAACTGCTTCATAATCCAATTTTCGTTCATTAAATGTTTTAACAATCGTTTTTCCAGTATTTCCCTCATAGTCTGCTTCAATTTCGGCCTGAGTAAGGGCATCCGCAGCGGGAACATCACCGTAAAAAGTATCAGCATGCGTGGTGTTCATTGCAGGAATATCAAGTTTTGCACCTGCAAAAGAAACTGCCCAAGGTGAATGCGTATGAACAATACCGCCAATTTTAGGGAAATGATTATACAGATAAACGTGAGTAGGCGTGTCACTAGAAGGATTAAGGTCCCCCTCCACAACTTCGCCCTTTAAGTTTACAACGACTAAATCTTTGGGAGCGAGTTCAGTATAATCAACTCCAGACGGCTTAATTACAAATAGACCTTTTTCACGGTCTATTCCAGAAACGTTACCCCAGGTGAATGTAACCAATCCCAACTCTGGAAGTTGCATATTAGCAGCATAAACGGCTTGCTTTAATTGTTCTAACATTATTGAACACTCCTTAATAGTGGTTGATTAACAGCCTCTTGTTGAATACCGACTTTCTCAAAAAGTCGATCAAAGTATTGTTTAGCTGATGTAATTTCTTTAATCGGATCCTGTGCGGTTTCAGTCCACATCTCAATGGTGTAGCTACCTGCGTAATTCAAACGAGTAAGGGTTCTCAGGCAGCCCTCAAAATCAACGCAACCTGCACCAAACGGTACCTGCTTGAATTGACCTTTGAAAGTAGGCGTAACAGCCAACGTATCTTTTAAATGCACAGCAGCAATATCACCAATATTATTTTCCAAATCTTCGGCGACGTTGTTTTCTGGCCAAGCAGTAATATTACCCAAATCCGGATAACCTTGAAGCCATGGGCTCTTGATCAATGATTTATAGTGGGCAATTTTCGTCAGTGAATTGATGAAGGGGTCGTCCATTGTTTCGATAGAAAGCATGACTAATTTTTTAGATGCCATGTGGACACATTTGGCTAAATCTTCAACAAAGTATTCACGAGATTGAATTGTTTTATGCTCGTAATAAACATCGTAACCCGCCAATTGAATGTTACGGATTCCCAAATCAACTGCTAAGTCGATGGCTTTTTGCATCATTACTAACGCTTGTCGCCGAGTGTCGGCATTTGACGAACCTAACGGAAAACGACGGTGCCCAGAAAGCATCAGGGTATTAATCCGACTATTAGTACGCCACATTGCGTTTCGAAAATCAGAACGTTGCTGTCGTGACCAATCTAAGCGAGCTAGTCGCTCGTCACTTTCATCGATCGAAAATTCCAAAAAGTTAAATCCCAGTTGATGAACAAGATTAAATTTTTCTTCCCAAGATAATTTGGGTGGAAGCGCTTTTTCGTAAATCCCTAAAGCATTAACTGTCATAGTGATTCCTTCTTACATATAATTTTTCGTTTAGCATAAACTAAACGGGACGAAGTAAGTTGATAAAAACTACTTGAATGACTAGAGAATACCATAAAAACAATTAATTGGGATTATTTTTTAGGTGAATTAACATAAAAATCCAAAATTACCGTATAAAGCTATTTAAAAGCGCTTCCAAATATCGTAATCTGTATACAGCGCAAAAGATATAAACTTGATGATTAACGATCATAAAGCGATATTTCGACACAAATTAATCATTAAATAAAGGAGAATTATGATGAAAACATTTCTAATTATTGATATTGGAACCTCCAGTATGCGTGGCATTTTATTCGATACAAAGGGCAATGCGATATTCAAGAAGCAACTTAAATATCAACCAGAGTACTCAAAAGATGGCGGCGTTGTTCAAGACGCTAGTGTTTTCTACGATCACTGTTTGGCCATTAATCAAGCATGTGCGGCATTTGCTAATAAAAACGGAAATCAGATTGTTGCTGTTTCGATGACATCACAACGCTCATCCCTAATTCCAACTAAAAATGGGGTTCCGACTGATAAAGCGATTATGTGGCAAGATACCCGGATCAATAAATTGGTCACTGAATTTTCAGCCTACGATGAATTCTTCATCAAACGTTCCGGTAGTCGGCTAAATGCCGTTTATCTTGGTGCCAAGATCAGTTGGTTAAAACGTCATCGGCCAGAAGTTTATGCGCAATCAGATATGATGCTCAATATTCCATCGTACCTGATCTACCACATGACAGGAAACTATACGACCGATACAACTTATGGTAGTCGGACGAATTTAATGAACATTAAAACGTTAACCTGGGATTCAGAACTGATTAAGATTTTAGACATTGATGAAGCTAAGTTAGCCACAATAGTTAAACCCGGTGAAGTTAGCGGTACCATAACATCTGGTTATGCTAAAGTTAGTGGGCTCCCTGCTGGTATTCCGCTAATATCGGCTGGTGGCGATCAACAATGCGCTGCCATAGGTGAAGGCTTGCTAGGCAACGATACGGTTTCAATCAACACTGGGACTGGTGGTTATATTATTAAAAATATTGACCAGCTACCCGAAGAGCCGACCGAACGTCTCATTTATAATTGTTCATCCGTTCCGGGTAAGTACATTCTAGAAATTGATCTATTGGCCTGTTCATCGATTTTAAACTGGTTTATCACCAATTTTTACGACGTGAGTGACGGTAACTACGATGTTGTTAATCGCGATATTGAAAGTTGTTACGGTAAGAACATTAACGTAACTGCAATTCCTTATCCCAAAGGCAAATCAGTGGATGTAACTGATGCGCAAATTCGGACGGCGTTTACTAATATTGGGTTGTCAACGACTAAGCAGGATATGTTGTATGCGTTGATGACCAGTCTTTTTATGGAAATCAATGATGGCATCAACATTTTACGTTCATATGGCCCAATTTCGTCCGTGATTATCGGCGGGGGATTAACCAATAGCGAGATTATGGATCAAATGCAAGCTGATGCCTATGACCTAACGATCTATCGAGCGCCAAATACTGAGTCAACTGCGATTGGTGCTTTAATTTCAGTATTAGTCAACCAAGGTGTTTACGATAGCTTTGAGAAAGCGTATCAAGCAGTCGTTCATGGTACGGCGAAGAGCTATGAGCCAAATCCTGAAAACGTTGCCTTTCAAAACGAATTCAACGGGCGCAAAGGCGAGTTGTATCAAGTGTTAAAAGGAACTAAAGCTGGTTATTATAAAATAACCAATTAACTACTAACCGCGCCAAAACAGTAAAATAACATTAAATAAGTTAAATTAACATATAACTCTGTTGATAAAATAACAAAAAGAACGATAATTAACATGTAATATAAATTTGAGGAGGTTGTTATCATGGCATCACCAAAAAATATTAAAGACGTTACCCCGGAAGTTTGGGCAAAGAATGTATTCCCTGAGTGGGGCAAGTATTTAAACGAATCCATTGCAGCTAAGCAAGTCCCTGAAGGTAGTTTTTCAATCTGGTGGTTAGGTTGCATGGGATTCTGGTTGAAGACTCATGAAGGCACCAACATTGTCGTTGATATGTGGAATGGTACCGGTAAGCACACCCACGGCGATGGGAAGATGCGTGAAGGACACCAAATGATGCGGATGGCAGGTGTTAATAACCAACAACCTAATTTACGTAATAAGCCATACGTTATTGATCCATTTTCCGTTCAAGATGTGGACGCGTTATTAGTTACACATACCCACCACGATCACCTGGATATCTATACAGCGGCCGCCGTTAATGAAAACTGCCCTAAGGCCAAATTTATCGGTCCTCAAGGCGTGGTTGATGAATGGATTGAATGGGGAATTCCAGTTGAAAAAACGATCGTCGTTAAGCCAAATGATGAAGTTAAAGTTGGCGCAACAACAATCAAAGCTCTGGAATCATTTGATCGAACAGAATTGGTCACTGAAGATGATGCGTCAGTTAAGTTAGCCGGCACGATGCCACAAGACATGTCCAAGGTCGCCGTCAACTACCTGATTCAAACCACTGGTGGAAACTTATACGATGCAGGGGATTCCCACTTCTCTAACACTTTCGCAAAACACGGCAATGAAAATAAAATCGATGTTGCTTTATGTGCCTACGGCGATAACCCCCGTGGCATTACCGATAAACTAGATGATTCACAGGTTCTGCGGATGGCTGAAGATTTAAATACCAAGGTTGTCATTCCAATGCATTATGACATTTGGGATAACTTCTATGCTGATCCTAAAGACATCATTGCGCTTTGGAACTTGAAGAAGAATCGGTTACAGTACCAATTTAAGCCATACGTGCTACAAGTAGGTGGCGGTTTTAACTTCCCAGAAGACAAGGATAAATTTGAATTTATGTATGATCGTGGATTCCATGACGCGTTCACGAAGGCACCTGATTTACCATTCCCAGAATTACTATAATCTGCCAATTACAAGGAGAAACCGAACATGACAAAACCAATGTTACAAGTTGCCTTGGATACGAAAAATCTACCAACGGCGATCAACGTGGTTCGACAAGTCGGTGACGTCGTGGACGTTATCGAAGCTGGAACCTTACTCATTTACGAAGAAGGGCTACGGGCAGTTCAAAATTTGCGCGCGCTGTGCCCAGATAAAATTGTGTTGGCTGATACTAAAACTGCTGATGCTGGTGGCGCAGTTGGGGCCGAATGTAAGGCGGCGGGGGCTGATTGGATGACCTGTATCAATGCTGCCACTGTGCCAACGATGCAATCAGCTCAGGAACAAATTGAAGTTCAAGTCGAATTATATAAAAACTGGACTGTTGAATTAGCCCAAGAATGGCTGGACGCTGGCATTGATCAAGTTGTTTACCATCAAAGTAGAGATGCAAAGTTGGCAGGCCAAACCTGGGGTGAAAATGATCTGGCGGAAGTTAAGAAACTTATTGACATGGGATTCAAAGTTTCCGTTACCGGTGGTATGAAGCCAGAGGTTCTCAAATTGTTTGCGGGTGTAGACGTTTATACGTTTATCGCCGGTCGCGCAATTCATGGGGCGGATGATCCACGTGCTGCCGCAAAGGTTTTCCAAGATGAAATTAACCGCATCTGGGGTTAATTATCGCCAGTAGTTTGGCTATCAATAGTGGAATAGGGGACTGTTTTTCGAACAGTTCTTTATTTTTACCTTTTTTGGAAGCGCTTAACGTCAATTGCCTAAGAAACGAGGTCTAATGGATGCTTCAAAATTACTTTTTTGACTTTGACAAAACCCTTGCCAGCACGGGGGATGTTTCAGTAAATGCGATGAAATCAGCGTTTGAAGACATGAACTTGGTGGTTCCAAAAACCAATACCATATTGAATTACATGGGTATTCCGGCTGAAATTTCAGTCAAGGAAATGGCAACCATACCATTATCAAGCACTGAAATCGAACAATTATGTGCTCGATTCAGAGAAATCTACGAACGCCAAGAATTGTCAGCCACTAGATTATATCCGGAAGTAGCCGAAATGTTGGCGCGTCTCCAAAGCGCTGGTAAGCAGCTGTTTATCGTTTCTAGTAAGCAAACAGCTGCTGTTCGCCGGAATCTAAATCATTTGCAAATCGAATCGTATTTTACCACCGTCATTGGTTGTGATTTGGTTCAACACTATAAACCAGCACCGGATGGTATTTTGATGCTACTGAAACAAAAACAGCTCAATCCAGCTGAGTGTGTCATGATTGGCGATGCCAAGTATGATTTACAGATGGGTAAGGCCGCTGGTGTCAAAACCTGTGGTGTCACGTGGGATGCGTTTGATGTTGAAAGTCTAAAACGAGAACATCCAACGTTCTTATTAGAACATCCGCTACAGCTAATTAACATATAGATGTGGAAAAGCAGTGTTTAAAAATCAAAATTGGAGGTTAAACTCATGCTACAGTCGTTCATGAATATTTTCACGACCTTGGGTGATGTCGTGGTCGTACCAATCATCATTTTTATCGTTGCCCTCTTCTTACGTGTTAAAGCCCGAACCGCCATGATGAGTGCGTTATTAGTCGGAGTTGGGTTAACCGGATTCGGTTGGATCATTAACTCATTTACACCAGTGGTGACGAAAATCATCAATCAAATGGTTCAAAATACGGGTATTAATCTACCAGTCGTTGATACCGGGTGGCAGACAAGTGCGTTAGCATCGTTCCACTCAACGGTTGGTATCTCGTTCTTCATCATTGGGTTAGCACTTGAAATTATTTTGTTCTTAATCGGGTATACGAAGGTCTTCTTTCCAACTAATCTATGGCAAAACTGGGGATTTATGATTTGGGGCGCCATTGCGTATACGGTTACCCGAAATTTCTGGTTGTCATTAGGCCTAAGCATTTTCTTAATGTTGTACATCCTGATGGTTGCTGAAGTTCAAGCAGATCGGTATTCTGATTACTACCATATCAGCAACGGAACAACATCGGCTTTGCATAATATGGAAAATGCAGTGCCAGCGATTCTGCTTGATCCGCTGTGGAATCTCATCGGTCTGAACAAAGTACATTTAACACCCGATGTTTTAAAGAAAAAACTAGGCGTATTTGGCGAACCGACCTTCATTGGAGCGGTTTTGGGAATCATTATTGGTATTTTAGGTAATTTGAATCAGTTGGGTAGCCTTAAAGCCTGGGGCCAGATTCTCACGTTTGGCGTTCAATTGGCTGGTGTCATGACGATTTTTCCACTCGTTGCCCATTTATTTGGAAATGCATTTAAACCATTAACGGATGAAATTACAGAACGGTACAGTAAACAAAATACCGCAACCGTTGATGAAGACGAAAATATTAAAAGCAAGAAGCGTTGGTTCTTGGCAGTCGATGACGGTGTCGGTTACGGTGAATCTGCCACCATTATTTCTGGGGTGATCTTGATTCCCATTGTTGTGATTTTAGCCTTCATCTTACCGGGGAATAAAACCATTCCAGTGGTAGATTTAGTCTCAATTCCATTCATGGTAGAGTCGATTGTGGCAGTTTATCGTGGTAATATCTTGAAAACGATATTTACCGGAACAATTTGGCTTGGCGTCGGTTTATATGCCAGCAGCTATATGGCAGCAATGTACACCAGCGCTGTTTCTAGTTATGGCGTCGCAGTGTCAACCGGCGCAGCTTTGATCGTCAGTTTTAACGTTTTAGCACGACCATTGAATGCGTTGATCTTCATGGCATGGATTTCAGGTAATCCAGTATGGATTGGGTTAACGATTATCATTTATGCCGTTTGTCAGTATATGCTACGAACGCATCGACCACAGATTTGGGGGTACTTGAAACGGATGTCGGATAAAAACGTGATTTCATCGACACCTGACAGCGGTACTGATAAACGTTTAAAGAGACAGAAAGTTGATGTCAATCCCAAAACGCTAGCCAATAGTTAATTACTACGTAACTTTAACGGATCGTTTAATTAAGCTAAAAGCGTGCTTAATTAAACGATTTTTTGTTTGATTGGATAAGCTCAGCTTGACTATTATATGATATAATTACCGATAAAGTATCTCATTTTTAGGTTAAATTAACAGGTAAGTAAAAATTTAGGCGATAAATCACCTAAATACTTAATTTAACAATTAGAGATAAAGGGCGGATCGATTGTGAAAAATTCAATGGAAAACATCAAAGCACGTCGCGAAAAACTATTAAAGATCATTAAACGTAGAGAAATAACTAACGTTCATGAATTAGCGGAAGTTTTAAAGGTCTCAGAGATGTCAATTCGGCGAGACTGTCGGGTACTGGATAATATGGGAAAGATCAAAGTGAGTTTCGGTAAGGTTGCCTATCTCAGTGGAGATACTGATGAAACGACACAAATTGATGCCATCAACGGTAAAATTGCTGAGGCTGCAATGAGTTATATTGATGATAACCAGATGATTTTTATTAACTCTAGTCGAACCGCAATTAAGTCATTGGACTATCTCGAAGACCGGCGAGTTGATGTATTGACGAATAACTTACGAGCGATTGATAAAGAAATCAATAACGAATCTAGCATCATTCTAAGTGGTGGTGAATTACGTACTGGTTCGCATATTCTGACTGGTGATATCGCACAAGAATCATTTCGGTCCGTCAGAGCATCAATCAGCTTAATTGGATGTGGCGGTTTAGATATTGAGAATGGGTTAACCACGACAAACTTACATGAGGCACAAATTAATCGTATTATTGTAACCAACTGTGAAAAATTAATCGTTTTAGCAAATTACACCAAAATCAATAAAACTACCAACTTTACCGTTGGAAAATTGACGGATATCGACGTCCTAATTACGGATGAATATGCCGACGAGGACTATATTAAGCAGATTCGCGAACTTGGTGTTCGAGTCGTACAGGTACCCGTTGAGTAAAATTTACACGGGTCTAGGATAAACGTCTTCGCATTAACTAACACCTTATGTGAAGACGTTTATTTTAGTCGATCATCATACATCTTTTCTGGTTGTAGATTATCACGAATATAATTTGATGAATGAATTGTAATTGATATACACGCCAATAAGTAGGCGACTTTCATTTTGAACGTTGTTCACGTTGGAACTCAATTACCAACCTGAGAATCTCTCAGAAACTTCTTTTTTTGAACCAGTTTTTCTAACGACCAACTGCGCCTATACTACGGGTATTCATTAACGCAAAGGAGCACAGTCGCCATGAAAACAATTTCAATCGTCGTGCCTTGCTACAACGAGCAAGCCGCCATTCCATTATTCTATAAAACCGTTGAAGGAATTTTAACCAAATTTAGCGAAAACGAAGCCGAACTTTACCGGTGGGAGTACTGGTTCATTAACGATGGCTCCACTGATCAATCCCTGGACCAACTTAAAATTCTGAACGCTGAAAATCCAAAAGAAGTGCACTACGTCGATTTTTCTCGCAACTTCGGTAAAGAATCCGCGTTAAAGGCGGGCCTGGATCAAGTCAGTGGCGACTACATTGCCGTCATGGACGTTGATCTACAGGACCCACCAGAGTTGCTGCCGAAGATGATTCGCCTGCTCAACACCACCGATAACGACGTAATTGCCACCCGGCGCGCCAACCGGAAGGGCGAACCCGCCGTGCGTTCATGGTTATCCAACCAGTTCTACAACGTGATCAACCACATTTCACAGGTCAAAATGCAAAACGGCCTGCGTGATTATCGCTTAATGCGACGCTCAGTCGTTGATGCGATTCGCGAATTACCAGAATATAACCGGTTTTCAAAGGGCATCTTTGGCTGGGTCGGTTTCAAAACGGAAACCTTGGAATTTGCGAACCAACCGCGAGTGGCCGGGGAAACCCACTGGTCAATGAAGCAGCTCGTTAATTACTCACTGGCTGGCATCATGGACTACTCGGAAGTGCCGCTAAACCTCGCCTCTTGGGCGGGCATCGTCTCCTGTGTCTTTGCCATTATTGGTCTCATCATCGTGGTTGGTCGGAAGTTGCTGTATGGTAACCCGACAATGGGCTGGCCGTCAATCGTTTCGATTATCCTGTTGGTTGGTGGGATTCAACTATTTAGCCTAGGGATTATTGGCAAATACATTAGTAAAATCTATCTCGAATCCAAGCACCGGCCAATTTACCTCGTTAAGGAAAAGCGGTGAGCGGCATGAAACTAAAAACAACCCCAGATACAACACCTCAACTACCTTGGCTGGTCGTCGATTGGCTAGCGATGATTCTGTTAAGTTTAAGCGTTAAATTCTGGTTACCGCTCCAGCAATTTGACCAACAAACCAGCCACTGGGTCCATCAATGGGCAACGGCAAGCCGAACGTTTATATTTAATGGGGTAACGCTTAGCGGAAGTCCGATTTTAACGTTGGTACTCGGGATGCTCATTGCCTTACTGTTTATCAGCCGGGAGGATTTGACCCACGCCGCGCTGGTGCTCAGTAGCGTTCTCGGTGTTCAAGTCATCGCTTGGTGTTTGAAACACGTGATTCAACGTCCGCGACCATTAGCTAGTTTAACACTGACCCAGGGGTTTAGTTTCCCTAGTGGGCACGTGGTCGGGGCGACGATGTTGGTGTTGATCATCTGCCACTACTGGCATCCGCAAACGGTGCGAAACCGCGTCTTAGAACTTGTAATTGCCATCGGCTGGTTGGCACTCGTTGCACTTTCTCGAGTATACTTGCAGGCCCATTACCCTACGGATGTTGTGGGGGCAATGTTGCTGGCGTGGAGTTGCTGGCAGACGGTGCGGTATGGGTTTGAGCGGTATCGATCACGGCAGGTTGTGCAAAATATCAGTTAAATCATCATTAACAAATAACAGTCGTTAATAACGGAAATTAATTTTTCGTTTATGAACGGCTGTTATTTGTTGTTACCGGTAATTTGTGAAATCGTTTTAACGTTCGCTATTGCAGGGGTTCGATTGTTTGGTCATCTGAATTTTTTTGCCAATAACCGTAGCCAAAAAGACCCGTACCTGTTATTATGAGGTCAGATAAAACTATAAGTTAACGGAGCCTAGGAGCCTCTTGATAACTTATAGTTTCAACTAGGATTGCATCAACTAAGGTTGGGGACCTTCAGTTAGATTAGCAGTCGATACCTGACTGGGTAACAGTTGATAAATCGCTAGTTGGGCCCGTCGACCAACGATGGGAATTGAATAGGAACGGATCAAACGTTAGGGGGAACGTATTTTTATGATGGGGAAAAATAATCACCAACAGCTTGTGCGTGATAACACGGTCGTGCACTATAAAGCATATAAAGTTGGTAAGCACTGGGTATTTGCCGGCATTACAGCACTCACAGTCGGTGCTGGATTACTATTTGGAGGAAGTCAACAGGCGCAAGCAGCTACGACCGAAGCGTCAGACCCAACAACGGGTGTGTCCGATGCAGGTACAAGTAGCGATATACAGGGCAAAACGGTCACTTTGAATGCAACTTCGACTGCGGATACTAATGCAACAGCTAAAACATCAGGCGCAAGCGATGAAACTGACGCGAATGCTGATCGTATAAATACGGCAAACTCGACTTCAGATGGAAGCGCTAACGCTGTCGATAATGGAAACAGTAGTGATCAACCAGGAGCGACGGCTACGTCAGCCACTTCACAACAGCCAAGTTCTGATACCACTGTGACAAACTCGGCAGTGGATTCGATCAACACTTCAATTGATGCTAATGATGCCGCATCCGTAAATGTCGAAACGCAACCCGATAACCAGAAAATCTATAAAACGCCGACGGTTAAATCGGGGGTCACGGAATCGGCTACTATTGCGCCGACAACCGATACTGGGAGTAATGCGGTAACAACGAGTGGAACCGAGTTTACATTGAAATTCACTGCGGCTGCCGGAGATAAGATCGAAGTATATGTGGACGGCGCTGACACTGACAGTCCCTTGTTTGATGGTGCCTACAGATCAGACTACATGTCTGTTTCAAGCGTTGCCAAAGCAACCATGGGTGTTACTACGAGTGTCCACTCAGGTATTGGTACTGTGCCATCCATTACCAATGACATCACTCAGGATGGTACCTATGCACAGCCATTTAATCTGAAACTTAATAATACTTATACTCAGTATTCACCAACTGCGACTACTAAAAGTACCGTAACAGTTGATAAGAAAATCGTGGTCAATATCAACGGCGTAAAGGCGGCTGATTATACTTACTCGGTAAATTACAACGTTGCACCGTTGCGATTACTCGAAAGTGGTAACTATAACCCGCTAACAGTATACAGTGATTCACCTGTTACATTTATACTACCTCCGTTCGGACTAAGTGACGTTAATCAATCTATCGTGGCTACTTCAGCTGGTTTAAATAAACTCGATGCTAAAACGGCTGAATTCCGAGTTGCAATGCCCGATGGCTTTAAATTAGACGAAACAGCAACTGCAGCGTTAAATTCAAGTAAAAGTTTTAACATCGTTCAAGTACCATCATCAAGCGATATTTTGGTTCAGTACGACTTAGCTGACACCACAAATCCAGTAAAAAACGATTCATTGATTTCAGTCACTGGGAGCTTTACTAAATATGTAGCTGATACTTCAGTAACCGCTTCTGCGGGTAATATCTTCACCGTTGTCACAAACGGCGGTGAGACATACAGTTCAACCTCTACTAATCTTAACGTTTTTAACTATAAAAATGGTAATGATTCAAGTAGTGCGGCCGTTGGACAATACGATTATGCCACGCCTGGATTGGCCTTAAACACTGAGTATATCTCTGTCCAGCGAGCTGGTTCGGACAAGGATACTTTAAACCTTGCACTCGGGATCAGTAATTATCATGGTCCGGCGATGCAAAACGCAACTAGTTCACTTTCAATTCCGAAGGGATTTACAACTCAAAGTGTTTCGGTAAACGTTCCAGCTTCTTTATTGACAGCAACCGGACGTCAAAACATTCCGTATGAACTTACTTATTCAGATGGTACTAAGTTGAGCGGGGTGCTAACAAGTGGTACCAACGCAATTGCGATTACTGCTGATAAAACGGTACAGAGTCTGAACTATCAGTTTGATGTGCCAGCGACTACTTCAACAGTCATGCAATCTGGTAGATATGATTCCGATAGTGGCTCTGCAACAGCACGATATTTTGATCGCAATTACGATACTTATACATTACCAGTCACATCCTTAACCGTCACCGTTGATTCAAGCGTTCAAAAGGGCAATTATCAATTTCCAGTCATCATTGCTGGAACAGACACCTCTGGTCAGCCGATTAATGCTACAGGTACTCAAACGGTAAATGTGATTGATTCAACTTACGTTACAACTAGCAGCATTTCTGCCAAAAATCAGTCATCAACTTCTGCTGGCGAAAATTTAACCGCTAAAACCGTAAGTTATGCCAGCGCTACCCCTCAGGTTTCTGCCAATCGAAAACTCAGTGATGGCACCACAAGTACCTCAACGCAACCAGTTGACTTATATCTAAACCAGCCAATCATCTATTTAGTGGCACCAGCTCAAACGCATTTAATAACGAATGAAGCCACGCTTATTAATGGTTTACCTGGCGTAAAGCTTACAAAGTATACAACCACAACTGGGTTGAACGGCTATAAAATTGATCTCACCCAAGCCACTCGCCAATCTGGCGAACCATATTATCGAGGGAGCGGTACTGGTAATCCCTATAGAGATTCACAAACGATGGGTGTCACGGGTGTCTTTAATTTAGGAAACTCAGATAGTCCTGAATTATTCATACCTTCCAAAAAAGTCGTCAGTTTTCATGTTTTTCAAAAACTGACGGCTTTTGATCTTGCTTACTATGTATTGAGACTCTAAA